>PGXP01000148.1 GCA_002839205.1 Spirochaetae bacterium HGW-Spirochaetae-9 | reverse complement strand
TAGAGGCCATTGGAGTCGGTCGTAGCGCTGAGTTCATTGCTCAGGGTCAGCGTAACGCCGCCAAGGCCGGTCTCGCCGCTGTCCAAAGTGCCGTTGTCGTTGAGGTCATGGAAGACGAGGCCCGAAATCGAATAGGAGGTGGGACTGACGGGGACAGTCGTCGTCGTGGTAGTTCCACTTGTCGACCAGGCGAAGTCAATATGGCTGATCCCATAATTCTGGCCATTATTGCTGTTCACCTGAGTGTACAGCTCCGTATCGCCATAGACGCCCGGGCTTGGGTAATCGTAGCGGTTGCCGCCAGTGGAGGCTTTGACATACACAGCCAGGACAGGCTGGGTCGAGGTAAAATCGAAGCCGATTGCCTCAGATCCTTTGAAATAAACGTTCGTGATGGTGACGGGACCAATCGTGTCGCCCACGACGGGAGCGCGATCGAGCTTCAGCGAATCGATGTCGGCGCTACTCCCCATATCCAGCACGTCGCGGTATTTCGCATTGTCGACGATCAGAGAAGGCGCTACTAAAGCCTTGCTGCTTTCATCGAGGGAAGCGTCGAACTGGACGGGATTGGTGCAGGAAAACAGGAAGAGGGCGAGGGTGGTGGCCAACAGGGCATACCTGTAGGTCTTGGATACTACTTTTTTCATAAAAACCTCCACAACTTTTTTACTCAGTACACATTCAAACTAATATCGGAAATATAATATATTGAATTGCTAAATTACAAGTCCTCAGAGCAAATTTTTTCTTTTTGAGAATTTTATGCGGTTTTCCCTCAGGCGTCGAAATAGACGGCATCGGATCGGGCGACGATAAAGGCGGTGACCGAATGCTCGGGATCGAGCTGGTGGCCTGCCGTGGCGCGTATGCCAATGCGCGAGGCTCCGAGGATTTCAAGAAGGGAGTCCTGGTACTCGGTGCCGGGGCATGCGGGGAATCCAAAGGAATAGCGCCGCCCGCGCGTCGTGGCGCCGGCAGCCGCCAGTTCCCGACCTATCCTTTCGTGGATCCACTGGGCGGAGGCCTCGGCGAAGGAGGAGCCGAGGCCGTGGAGGCGCCAGTAGTCTTCGAGCCGGCCTTCATCCTTCAGCGTGCGGGCGGCTCGGGCTATGGCAGCCCCAGCCGTCACCGCGAAGAAGGCGATCGAATCGGCTTCGGGCGAAAAGTAGGCGGCTATCGTCCTGCGCTGTCCGCCTTTTTCGGCGGGAAAAGGCAGATCGAGGGCGTCGCGCCACGCGATCCCTTCTCTCGAAGTGTTCCCGGTGGATATATCGGGAACCTGAACGCCGAGGAGGGTTTCCCCCGATCTTCGGCAGCGGAAATAACCATATACGGCTTTCGGCTCCGCGAGCCTTCTGGCTTCGGGCAGGAGTTTTTCCAGAGCTGCTTCGGCAGTCGGGTAATCCTCGCGGCGGTAGCCCCAGCGGGAGGAAAAGAGGACCTTGCGTTCCATCAGGGCGAGGAGTTCCTCAAATGGAATGGAGAGGGGTTCGGAGGCACCTGGGAAGGGTAGCTCGAAGGCGGCCTTTTCCCTTGTCGGGGAAGAGAGCGGGGAGGAATGGCTTGGGGCTGCAGATTGGTCCTGCTCCGCTGCCTCAAGGGCTGTCGCTGCGCTCGGGATTTTCTCCGGAAGGCTCTTTTCGGAGGCCTGAGTCTGGGTGAATGTCTCAAGGATGGTGGCAGCTTCAAAGGCGTCGGCGCAGCTGCGCACGAGGCCTGGGTGCCTGGGTTCCACTTCGCGTGCGATGAAGGAAGGGTCAACGGCCGCCCCTCCGCAGAGCACGAGGCTGTTGAGCCTTGAAGCATGGAGCGCTTCGCACACGCTCTTCATTTCTTTAAGCGAGCGGGTGAGGAGGCCCGAGAGGCCGACAGCGAGGGCTCCATGGCTTGTTGCAGCCTCGACTATGACCTGGGTTGGCACATCGGTGCCGAGGTCCACAATACCCCAGCCCGAGCAGGCAAGTATGGCCGACACGATATTTTTTCCGATGTCGTGAAGGTCTCCCATCACGGTGGCCATCACGATGCTGCCTTTCGAGTTCCCCGCGGCCGATGCGGCCAAAGGGGCAAGGGCGCGCTTCGCAGCCTCTGCCGATCGCAGGACGAGAGGGAGGGAGAGCAGCCCCTCGTTCCAGAGGCGCCCCGATTCGGCCATGGAGGCGGTCACCACCGATGTAAGACGGTCGGCACCCTCGGTTTCGGCGAGACGCTTGCCGGCTGCCTCGGCACCGCCTGCGTCGCCGCGGGAGAGGGCTGCTGTGAGCATGGATGCCGGGTCGGTAGGAGCCGATGCGGCATCGCCGGGGGCCGGGCCGGGCGGTGGACGCTGCCCGCCTTTCCCATGTTCCGCCGCCCATGCCAAAAGTCCATCCAAGGGGTCCGCCCCTTCGACACAATCTTCTCCGTCCAGGCCGAGGGCGCGCAGGGCCACTCCCTTGAGCTCTGTATCGATCGATTCAGGCGCGGGAATGCCCGCCGTATCCATGATGGCGGCGTCGAGGCCAGCACGGACAGCGGCGTCCGTGAAGAGCGAAGTTACGGCGGGTCGAACGGCTTTGGGCAGTCCGTAGGAAACGTTGCCCACGCCGAGGACGGTGAGAGAGCCGGGGCAGGCTGCCTTGATGGCGCTGATGGCTTCGATGGTTGTGGACGCGTTTCCTCCGGCCGCCACCGTGAAGGTGAGAGGATCGAAGAGGAGTGCCTGAGGCAAAAGACCGGACTCGACGGTGGCGATGTCGTAGAGCGAGCGGCAGATACGGACCTTTTCGGCCACCGTGCGCGCGGGCCCGGCGCCATCCATGGCCAGGCAGACTACTGCCGCGCCGAATTCCCTTGCGAGCATGAAGACGCGCCGGGCCCGTTCCGGATCCTCCAGGCTCGTGGAGTTGATGAGGGGGCGGCCCCCGATGTGGGGGAGAGCCCGAGACAGCAGCTCGGGTTCGCCTGAGTCCAGGCAAAGGGCCGACTGCGCCCTCGCCGCAAGGAGGGTGACAAGGCGCTCCATGTCGGTTGCCTCATCCCTTCCGGGCCGCGAAAGGTGCAGATCGATGGCCGCTGCCCCGCTTTCCTCCTGCGAGAGAGCCTTGTCGGCCATGCCCTCGAAGTTGTCGGCGTCGAGGAGGGCAGCAAAGGCGGCCGAACCCGCCGAATTGGCCCTTTCGCCGATCTTGAAAAGATCGGAACCGAAATACCGCGCCCTGTAGAGCGAAGCGAGGGCGGGACGGGCGGTGGGTCTGGCTGACAGGGGTAGTCTGTCCTGAAGGAGGGCGTTGAGGGCCGCAATGTGGGCTGGGCTTGTGCCGCAGCATCCGCCGACGACGGCGATGCCAAAACGCCTGGCCAGAGCCTCTACTTTCTCCGCAAAGACGGCTGGCCCGAAGGGATAGGAAGTGCAGCCATCCACCGAGCAGGGCAGGCCGGCATTGGGCATAAAACACAGAGGCAGAGGGGAGAGGGAGGCGAGCTCCTCCAAAGGACCAGCAAGCTCATCAGGGCCGCCCGAGCAGTTGAGGCCAAGCGCCAGGGGCTTGAAAGGGGAGACAATGGCCACGAAGGCAGCTATATCGGCCCCGGCGAGCATCCTTCCCCGGCTGTCCACCGTAGCCGAGACGATGAAGGGGAGCCCTCGGCCGCCCTTTGGGCTGCCGAGGGCTGCGATCGCCGCCTTGATCTGGAGTGGGTCCTGACAGGTCTCGATGATGGCGAGGTCGGCTCCTCCGTCGGCAAAACCCCTCGCCTGGGGGAGGTAGGAAGCGAAAAGTTCGGCATAGGTAGAAGCTCCCAGCGAAGGAGGAGCATCGCCAGGGCCCATGGATCCCGCTACGAGCCGCATCTTGCCGGCGGCTGCATCGCGTTGATCTCGGAGCGATGCTTTCCGCGCCGCCTTAACCGCGAGGGATGCGGCTGCCTTGTTCACGGCATGGCACAGGGCTTCCGCCCCGCCCGGAAAAGCATCGGCATACTGCTCCAGATCGCGCGCGCTGGCCGAGAAGGTAGCGGTTTCAACCAGTTCGGACCCTGCATCGAAATATGCGGAATGCAATGCCTCAACGAGGTCTGGCTTCTCGATGGGCAGGAGGGCGAGTCGCCCTTCAGCTGCTATTTCAGGCGCCAATGCTTCCAGTGCCGTACCCGTCGATCCATCGGCCAGAATGAGTCGATTGCCCAGCAAGGTTTTATCGTCGCGCTTCCCTCCAAAGCTCACGCCACGCCTCCCTTCGGTCCGAAAAGGGCATCCAGAATCCATCCTGTCCCCGCCCCCCTGCCCATCGTAAAGAAGTGGAGGCCAGGGGCTCCAGCGTCCAGGAGCTCGCCGCAGAGCCTCGTCGTCCAGTCGATGCCCACGCGTCTTTCCTCCTCGGGGCTTCTGGCATCGCGCAGCGCCTCGACAAGACCCTGGGGCAGATCCACGAAGAAGGTTCTGGGAATCATGTCGAGAGAAGAAGCTTTGAGAATCGGTTTTATGCCCGGCAGGACGGGCAGGTCGAGACCGAGCTCGCGAAGCCGGCGTACCAGCTGGATATACGGTTGCGCCTCGAAGACCATCTGCGTTATGGCGAATTTCGCTCCAGCCTGGATTTTCTCCACAAGATGCTGAAAGTCGGTTTCGGGATTGGGCGCCGCAAAATGCTTCTGGGGATAGGCGGCGACGCCGATGGTGAAATCGGTAGGCTTACCCTCTGCGGGAGGCGTATATTTCCCCGCGTTCAACTGGGAGATATGCTTTACGATATCGCCCGCATGTTCGTAACCTTCGTGGCTCGCCGTCGTATGGGCCGCCTGCCCCCCGATTGAAGCCGGCGCGTAACGATCGTCGCCCATCACCACAAAGATGTCGCGGAAATTCGCGTAATGCAGGTCGATGAGCAGGTCCTCCACATCGAGCCTCTCGGCCAATCCTCCGACGATATGGGGCACCGTCGCAATGTCGA
>PGXP01000390.1:753-1555 GCA_002839205.1 Spirochaetae bacterium HGW-Spirochaetae-9 | reverse complement strand
GTCGTGGCATAGTTGTCGAGCAAAGCGAACAGTTCTGGTTTGATCATAATCGTTGTACTCCTTTTGGTATCCCGTCTTCAACCGGAAATCTTGGAGAACAAAGGCTCCAGGACATGATACGCTTCGTCGAACAGGACACTTGCCTCCCTGTATCGCTTCACATGTGCGGGAATCGGATATACCGTATCGGTGAATTGGATAAACGATTCTATGCGATCGAATGAATCCAACAGTCCCACCCCGACCCCACCGATGACAGCCGCACCCATGCTCGTGGCTTCCTCCAAATACCGTGGTACGAGGATCGGCAAGTCGAAGACATCGGCAAGAATCTGTCTCCATTGCCTGCCTTTTGCCCCACCTCCGAGCACACGCATCTCTTCGATGGGAACCTGTTTCCTCATGGTTTCGAGGATCATCCCCAGATTCAAGGTGATTCCCTCCAGGACAGACCTGAACATATCTGCTTTGGTCCGTTCGAGCGTCAATCCGAGGAAGGCTCCCTTTGCATCGGGATTCCACCGGGGGCTCCGTTCTCCCAACAAGTAGGGAAGGAACAACACTCCATTCGCTCCCACGGGGGATGCCTCGACGAGATCATCCAACAATCGGTAAGGACTGATTCCCGCTCGCACAGCCCGTTCGGTCTCGAGCCCCCCAAGTTGGTCCTTCAGCCATGCGTATGAAGCTCCAGCTGTCTGCATGGTGCCGCACGGTTGTACATAACCGGGCACCGGATGCGCCCATGTGAAATTGCGCATCTCAGGGTCATCGAGAATGGTGAGGCTGGTAGTGCTGATCC
>PGXP01000390.1:0-730 GCA_002839205.1 Spirochaetae bacterium HGW-Spirochaetae-9 | reverse complement strand
AGGCTTGACCGAACCGATACCCACCGTCGCGCAACCGCCGTCACCCGAGCCTGCCACGACCGGAGTTCCTTTTCGCAACCCTGTGGCTTCAGCCGCCTCGGAGGTAATCTCACCCACGACATCGATCGATGAAAGGAGTTCGGGAAACTTCGACCTATCGACCCGGGCGGCTTCGATGATCTGCTCCGACCATGCGAGCTGCTGCAAATCCAAGGCGTTGGTACCGCTCGCATCGTTGTATTCAGTGGCCATCCTTCCGGTGAGCTTGAAATTGATAAAATCCTTCGCATTGAGCATCTTAGCCGTCTGCGCATAGGTTTCCGGCTCGTTGTCCCGCAACCACATGAGCTTCTCGATGGAATACGAGGGACTGGCCCGATGCCCGGTAATCTCGAATATCCTCTTCGCATCGATCCTCTCCACGAGTTTTTCGGTTTGCCTCACTGCCCGTTGGTCGCTGTAGATGATATGGTTCTTGAGGGGTCGCCCTTTGGCATCGACAGGAAGGCACCCCATCATCTGTCCACTGAAGGTAACGACACCGATTTCATCCGCCTTGTGTTCCTGTAGGATTGCGCGCGTAGAAGCGCACACCGCCTCCCACCACACGAGCGGGTCCTGCTCAGCCCATGTGACGTTCGAATAGAACGTATCGTAGGGTACGGTCTTGCTCACCAACAGATTCCCGTCGGTATCGAACAATGTCGCCTTGTTTCCGCTCGTACCAAGA
>PGXP01000147.1 GCA_002839205.1 Spirochaetae bacterium HGW-Spirochaetae-9 | reverse complement strand
TCGGCGCATATCACTTCGATCGCTGCGGCCAGACCGTCGCCCGGTTCGCCGGAGGTGCCGGTATTCACCGCTATGAGCATCGATACCGTGGCTACCCGGAAATCAGGCAGCCTCGATTCACGCAGCCGCCTGATGTCGGTATTGGAGAGAAGGGGGTGCAGAAGCTTGAGCTGCCTGCAGTGGGCCGGTGACTCCTCGAGGAGATTCTTCTCCTTGCCGATGTAGTTCTCGAGGGACATTACAAGGTTTTCCCTGTAGGGATCGATAGGCGGATTCGTCACCTGGGCGAAAAGCTGCCGGAAATAGGAATAAAGAAGAACTGGCTTGCGCGAGAGGGCCGCGGGGGGCTTGCGCGTCCCCATGGCCGAGATCGCCTCCTGTCCCGTCAGGAGCATGGGCTTGAGCACCTGGGCCGTTTCGTCGTCGTAGTGGAAATAATCGGCGAGCCTCGAAGCATCAGTGCCGGCCTCGGCCGCGTCCGCCGCCGAAAAGAGTCCGCGCAGCTCAATATGGCTTTTTTCGAGCCAGCGCCGGAAGGGCTGTTCCCTGCAGACGCGCGATTTTATCTCACGGTCCTTCACGAGCCTGCCCTGCTCCATGTCGATGAGGAGCATGCGTCCCGGCTTCAGCATGCCCTTCTCCAGGATGTCGGATTCGTCCTGGTCGAGGACGCCGGCTTCGCTCGCGCCGACAAAGCGCCCGCTCCGCGTGAGCGAATAGCGGAAAGGCCTGAGGCCGTTCCGGTCGAGGGCCGCTCCCACCTTCAGCCCGTCAGTGAAGGTCATTGCAGCCGGCCCGTCCCAACCTTCCATCAGGGCCGCGTGGTATTCGTAGAAGGCTTTCCTGTCGCGTGAAATGCCGAAGTCGACGCCGTGGGGTTCGGGCACCATCATCATGAATACCTGCTCGAGCGGGCGTCCAGCCCGCAGGAGGAGCTCGAAGACGTTGTCGAACATGGCGCTGTCCGATCCCGATTCATCTATGACGGGCAGGATCTTCGCGATGTCCGCGCCGAAGAGTGGGGATTCCAGTGCCGCCTGACGCGCCCGCATGGCGTTGATGTTCTTGCGCAGGGTATTTATCTCGCCGTTGTGCGAGATCATGCGGAAAGGCTGGGCCAGAGGCCAGGAAGGGAAGGTATTCGTGCTGTAGCGCTGGTGCACGACGGCAAAGGCGCTCTCGAAGCTCTCCTTTCCAAGGTCGGGATAGAAGGAAGCGAACTGGGAGGCGACGAACATGCCCTTGTAGACGATGGTGCGCGAGGAGAGGGAGGGAATGTAGATAGCATCGGCGCCCATGCCCGCTTTCCGCGCCTCGGCTTCCATCACTTTCCTCAGAATATAGAGGCTACGTTCCAGCGTTTCGCCCGAAAGGCAGGTGCCGTCGGCCAGCTTTTTCGAGAAGGCCGCCTGGCAAATCCGGGGGAGGCTTTTCCCCGCCTTTTCCCCCAGTACCTGTGGAAGGGTTGGCACGTCCCTCCAGGCGAGCAGTTCGAAACCTTCGTCTTCGGTCACTCTCTCGACGAGGGATCGGGCGGCGGCGAAGGGCAGGGGGCTGGCGGGGAGGAAAAATACGCCAAGACCGAAGGTCCGGGTTCGGCCGGCTGCTGCGCCAAGTCCCATCTCCTCGCGGAAAAAGCGATCGGGGATCTGGCAGAGAATACCGGCCCCGTCGCCTGTTTTCCTGTCGCCGCCTACGGCGCCGCGGTGCTCCAGGTTGCGCAGCACCGTGAGGGCATCGGCCACGATGGCGTGGGTAGGCCGCCCGCCCAGATCGGCGATGATACCGAGGCCGCAGGCATCCCTCTCGTCGGCGGGATTGTAGAACCCGCCCGCCTGGGGCATGCCCGGCTTTGCGGATTTCGACGCTTTTGAAGGATAATTATGCATATTTAAGGCATAATTATGTAAAATGCGATCTTTCATATGTAGCTGCCGATAGTAACAGCTGCATTTCAAGAACGCAAGAGGTATTTTATTGCGTATTTCCCATCGCGCTTCTGGCAAAAGTCGCAGGCCGCTTGCTCTAGCTGGATTTCTCCAGTTCCTTGTGGCGCAGAGCGGGGGCCAGGTCCCGGGCCTGCAGCGCCCGGGCGAGGTCCTCGGCCACGGCCACGGATCTGTGCCGGCCTCCTGTGCAGCCGATGGCGACCTTCAGGATGGCCTTCTCCTGCTGCCCGAAGGACCGCTCCATCGAGATCACGAGTCCGGCCAGGGCATCGGCGAAGATTCTCGTGTCCGGATCTTTGAAGACATAGGCCGCGCATTCCCCGTCCTTGCCCGTCATATGGCTGAGGGCCGGAACGTAATAGGGATTGGGCAGGAAGCGCACATCGATGACCAGATTGGCCTCGATTGCGCCGTATTTGAAGCCAAAAGACCAGAGTTCTATCGCCGGTTTCATGTTGCGTCCTCTTTGAGTGGAATTCGTATGGTGAAGACGGAACCCATCCCTTCTTCGCTGGAGACTTCTATCACGCCGTCGAAAAGCGAGATGATGTCCCTGGCGATGGCGAGCCCCAGACCGCTTCCCCCCGTCTGGGAACTCCTCGACTGATCCACCCGGTAGAAGCGGTCGAATATCTTGCCTATGGCATCCGACGATATGCCGATCCCATTGTCCTTCACACGTATCGTGATCTCCTTCGCCTCGTCGCGCGCCGCGATGGAAACAGACCCGCCTTCCGGCGTGTACTTGATCGCGTTTTCCACAAGGTTGTGGATGGCATGGAAGAGCCAGGTCTCGTCGCCCTTGATTTTGGGGGAATGAAGATCCACCGTGGCCTCGAGGGTCTGCTGCTTTTTTTCGGCCAAGGGGCGGAGCACGGTGACTACTTGGCCGAGCACTTTTTCGACATCGATCGCCGATGGCTCCCCGGAGAATATCCTGTTTTCCATCCTGGAGAGGAGGAGGAGCTCGGATATCAGGCGCTTGAGGCGCTCGGTCTCTATCTCCAGGATTTCGAGGCTCCTGTTCCTGTCCTCGCGGGGAAGGTCGTCGTACATCCTCAGCATCTCTATGAAGCCCGAAATGAGGGTGAGGGGGGTCCTGAATTCATGGGATACGGTAGCGACGAAATCCTTGCGGATGTCCTCCACCCTCTTTTTTTCGGTGATGTCCTTCACGATCGCCAGCATGCCTATCAGCGCCTTCTGGCCGTACTTGCTCATCACGGGGGAAATGTCGACATGGATGTCGAGGCCTTTTGCGTTCTTCGTCTCGAAGCTCTTCTGGCATCCCTCGCGGTGGGCGAGGCGGCAGTCCTCAAGGATGCGCCTCATGACCTCGTTGCGCGATGCAGCATCGTCGCTGAAGAGGCAGGAGGCGTCGATGTCGAGGAGGTTTTCGGCGCTCCTGTTGAAAAGGACAATCCGCCCTTCGAGGTCGGTGAGGAAAAAGCCGTCTTCCATCGAAGAAAATACCGAGTTGATGTAGTTGTTGCGCTCGTTGTTCCGCTTCGTCATTTCCTCAAGCTGGCGGCGGAGCGGCTCGCATTCTTCATTCACGGATTGGCCTTGAGACCGAAGCCGCGCACCGTGTCGATGTAGCCTTCGGCCCGCGGGCTGTCGCCCAGCTTTTTCCGCAGATTCCTCAAGTGGACATCGAGGGAGCGCCCACCCGCCGGATCGGTGCCGAGGGCGAGGGATTCCGCGAGGTCCTTCCTCGAAACCACCTTGCCGCCGCCGCGTGCCAGAGCGGCGAGGAGGGAGAACTCCGTGGGAGAAAGGGGAATTTTCAGGTCCTCCTTCTCCACGAAGAATCGCTCGAGGTCAATCGCGAGATCCTGGATCCGCAGGGCTCCTTCGGGCGGGGCGGTCCGCTCCCTGGCCGAACGGCGGAGCACGGCCTCGATCCTCGCGAAGAGCTCGCGGAGCCCGAAGGGTTTGGTGATGTAGTCGTCGGCGCCCAGGCCGAGGCCGATGACCTTGTCGCTTTCCTCGCTCTTGGCCGTAAGGAAGATGATCGGGATGCGGCTTGTCCTGTCGTCCTGCTTGAGGCTCCGGCATGTCTCGATGCCGCTCATTCCGGGGAGCATGGAGTCCAGGAGGATCAGGTCGGGGTTCTCACGCCTTGCGATGTCGAGGGCTTCGTATCCGTCGCCGGCAGTGAGGGACTCGTACTGGTTCTGCCTCAGATTCATCACGAGAAACTCGACGATGTGCCGCTCATCGTCGACGACCAATATCCTCTTTCGGGCGCTCATAGGATCTCCCTCACACGATTCTCAAGGTTCCCGTGGCGAGCTTTATCCCCGACGCTCCGTCGAAGAGGATGCAGCGGTCGTTCATGAAATCCACGTTGACGTCCTTGTCGATCGGGAAGTCGACCGAGCCGAAAACCACCGAGGTGACGAGCTGGGATTCGAGCTGTACCTTGACGATCGTTTCCATGCCCGAGGGGAGAGTCGAGTAGATCTTGCCCGCGATGCCCGATTCCGCCCCTATCCTTACGTTTTCCGGGCGCACGCCGATGACGATGGGGTGATCCGCCCGCAGGGTGACGCTGCCCGAGACCGGTGTGAAGAGCATCCTCATGTCCCTGGCTTCCACCTTGATCTCGTCGAGGTTGACGTTGCTTCCCTTGCCTTCGATGAAGTTGATGGTGGGGCTGCCGACAAAGTCCGACACGAAGATGTTGGCCGGCCCGTTGTAGACCTGCATGGGGGCCTCGTATTGCTGGAGGAGGCCCTCCTTCATCAGGCAGATCCTCGTCGAAAGCGTCATGGCCTCGAGCTGGTCGTGGGTCACGTAGACGAAGGTGGAGTCGGTTTCCACGTGGAGCCGCTTCAGTTCGGCGCGCATCTCCGTTCTGAGCTTGGCGTCGAGATTGGAGAGGGGTTCGTCCAGGAGAAGGACCTTGGGGCCTGTGGCGAGGGTCCTCGCTATGGCGACCCGCTGCTGCTGGCCGCCGGACAGTTCGCTGGGGTAGCGCTTTTCGTAGGGCTGGATCT
>PGXP01000146.1 GCA_002839205.1 Spirochaetae bacterium HGW-Spirochaetae-9 | reverse complement strand
TTTCCTGAGCCCCCGGGGTACAACGATAGAGATGGGCCATATCTGCATCGATTATGAGGGGCCGCTCTGCGTCTGCGGCGCCAGGGGATGCCTGGAAGCCTTCATCACCTCGATGGACAGCGAGAACCTGCGCCGGGGCAACTGGCTCTTCGAAGGTCTGGATCCCAAGAATCCTTCTTCCGACACCGCGCTTCAAGCCGCCGCCGGCTATATTTCGGGAGCCCTCCAGACGGCAAGCCGCCTTTTCCGCCCCGCTTCCTTTCTTCTTATCGCCAATTCGGAGGCGATCGCCACGGAACTGGCCCGTCGCACGATGGAAAAGCTCACCCGCGAAGCTTCGAGCTTCGATGTGATACAACCCCGAGTGCTCGGCAGGGCGTATAACCTGCAATTCGCCCTCCGCGGCGCGGCAGATCTCGTCCTCGATTCCTTCCTGAGCTGAATCCTCTCATTTTCAGAACCTCTTCCACAAATAACAGTTGACGAATCCGCGTTTTTGATACTTACTTACAATAAGAAAATAAAGCGGAGCACAGAGTATGAAACAAAGAATACGGCTGGGTCTTGTGTGTCTGGCGCGCGAAACCTTCGATTTTAAGGCGGCTGAAGGTCTTTATACGGAGATTCAGGCAGGCGTACAGAAACTCGAGGCGGTGGACTGGGAAATCGTGCCCGGCCTCGTGATAAGCCCCGAAGACGCCCGGCACGCGGGCGAGAGGTTCGCGGGGGCGCGGATCGACGCCTTGGTCTGCATTTCGGGGACCTTTCATCTCGGCCACCTCGCGCTCGAGATGTACAAAAGCTGCAAGGTGCCGCTCCTCCTCTGGGGTCTGGACGAACTCCCCTACAACGGGGGGAAGATCCGACTCAACTCGGTCTGCGGCGTCAATCTCAACGCCTCCAATCTCTACAAAGCGGGCGTCGACCAGTACAGGGTGAATCTCGGCCCCCATATCGACGAAACCTGGGTGGACGCGATCCGCGTCCTCGTGGCTCTTCGCACTGCCCATATCGGGCTTCTTGGCTACAGGGCGCACGGATTCTTCAATCTCTCCGTGGACGATCCCTCGCTCTACGCGGCGACGGGGGTCCTCGTCGATCATTATGAGCTCTCCGATGTGTTCACAAGCCCCGCCACCGCTGAGGCGATAGCGAAACGGGAAACGCAGCTTCGCTCGATTTTCGAGGTTTCAGGCGTCACGTCCGCCCAGGTAGCCAAGGTGGCGGAACTCTCCGCCAAATTCGATGCCTTCATGGCCAACAACAAGCTCTCAGCCCTGGCCGTGCGCTGCTGGCCAGAGTTCGCCCGGGATTTCGGCATCTCTCCCTGCGCGGCCATGTCGCTTCTCCAGTCCGAGGGCAGGATTCTCGCCTGCGAGGGCGACCTCGAGGGCGCGCTCTCGATGCTTGTCCACCAGGCCATCGGCGCCGAAACGCCCTATCTCTTCGATTTTTCCCAGGTGGACCTGGCGCAGAACTTCGCGCTTTTCTGGCACTGCGGCGTGGCTCCCTGCAATCTCTGGGACAGCTGCTCCGTGCGTTCTCTGGATACCTATTTCGCCGGAGGGAAGGGAGTGACGGCCGACTTTGTCCTCAAATCGGGCGAGCTCTCCATCGCGCGCATCGATACGGCGAGGGGCAAGCGGCGCATCTTCCTTCAGCGCGCGCGATCCGTGCCCATGCAGAAAGAGCTCAAGGGCACCTATCTCAAGGCCGTTTTCGACAGGCCGCTGAGGGAAGTGCTCGACCTCATCGTCTACAAGGGCGTCGCCCACCACGCTTCGGTGGTCTATGGCGATTTCATCGAGCCGCTCAAGATCGCCGCTTCGATTCTGGGCTGGGAAATCATCGAATAATAGCCGCCTTTGGCGCGCATGGAGGGTATCCGCGTTATGGATTCCATGGAACTGAGCCGACTCGAAGAGGCGGCCAAGGAAATCAGGAAGAAAACGATCGACATGATTGGTTTTCTCGGGGTGGGGCATATTGGCGGCGCACTGTCGATCGCCGATCTGCTCGCCGTTCTTTACTTCAAGGAAATGAAGGTCGATCCGGCGCGGCCGAGGTGGCCCGGGCGCGATCGGCTGGTGCTCTCGAAGGGGCACGCGGGGCCAGCGCTGTACAGCGCTCTCGCGATGAAGGGATTTTTCCCCGAGAAATGGCTCCACACGCTCAACGTAGGCGGCACGAATCTTCCCAGCCATTGCGACCGGAACAAGACCCCCGGCATCGACATGACGACGGGCTCCCTGGGGCAGGGGATTTCCGCAGCCTGCGGAATCGCCCTCGCCAACAGGATGGACGGGCGCGATGTCTTCACCTACGCCATCATCGGCGACGGCGAATCCAACGAGGGGCAGGTCTGGGAGGCGGCTATGTTCGCCGCGCACAGCGGGTTAGACCGGCTCATCGCCTTCACCGACTGCAACAAGATGCAGATCGACGGAGTGACGTCCGAGATCATGAATCTCGAGTCCTTCGAGGCCAAGTGGGCAGCCTTCGGCTGGGAGGTGGAGCGGATCGACGGCCATGACCTGGAGGCGATCGCCTCGGCCATCGAGAACGCGCGGTCGAAGGCGCGCCCCGTGGCACCCGGTTCGGCCGCGAAATCACCCGCAGGTCCCGCCGCACGGCCCACCATGATCATTCTCGACACGATAAAGGGCAAGGGCGCCGAGTTCTGCGAGGGGCAGGTAGGAAGCCACAACATGAATTTCGATTACGAGACCGCGAAGAAAGCCATCGCGGCGCTCGACCGCTAGAGGAGCCCGCGATGGCAGCGAAAGAAATGAGGGCGGCGTACACCGAAACCCTTTTGGAATTGGCGAAGGAAGATCCTCGCATCGTCGTGGTGGAAGCCGATCTGATGAAGGCGACGGGCACTACTCCCTTCAAGACCGCTTTTCCCGAGCGCGCCTTCGACGTGGGCGTAGCCGAGGCCAACATGCTCGGCGTGGCGGCAGGCCTCGCGGCCGAGGGCAAGATCCCCTTCGCGGCGACCTTCGGCTGTTTTGCCTCGCGCCGCGCCTTTGACCAGTTTTTCATGTCCGGCGCCTACGCCCGCCTGCCGGTAAAGCTTGTAGGCACCGACCCCGGCATATCGGCGGCCTTCAATGGGGGCACGCACATGCCCTTCGAAGACCTCGGCATCATGCGAATGGTTCCCGGCATCGATATCATCGAGCCCTCGGACCCTGTTTCGCTTAAGGCTCTGGTCAGGAAGCTGGCCGCCTCGGGCAAGGTCGGCTATCTGCGGCTGCACAGGAAGGCCATCGAGGCACTCTATCCGGAAGGCGAGGCCTTCGAGCTGGGGAAAGGCAAGCTTTTGCGCGAGGGCAAGGATGTAGTCATCGTCGCCCTCGGCGCGATCATGGTTCCGGAAGCCCTCGCGGCGGCGAAGATTCTTGAGGCCGAGGGGATCGAGGCCGCGGTCATCGACGCCATATCGGTGAAACCGCTCGACGCGGGGCTCATTGGCGAGTGGATCGGGAAAACGGGCGCCGTCGTGACCGCCGAGAACCACCAGAAGATGGGCGGTCTCGGTTCCGCTGTGGCCGAACTCATCGCCGAATCGGAGCTTCAGGGCTGCCGGCTCGCAAGGGTCGGCGTGGCCGACGAGTTCGGCGAGGTGGGAACGCAGGATTGGCTCAAAACAAGATTCGGCCTATCGGCCGAAGATATCGCGGCGGCGGCGAGGTCCCTCGTCGCTGGAAAGGGAAAAAGGAAGCAGGTATGAAAATCGCCATAGCGTCGGATCTTTCAGGATTTCCGCTCAAAGAGGAGATCGTGGCCCATCTGAGGACCAAGGCCGGGGTGGAAGTCCTCGATCTGGGCATCCCCAGCGCCGACAAGCCCAGCCCCTATTTCGCCCAAGCCCCTCTCGTCTGCAGGGCCATCCAGAAGGGCGAGGCCGACAGAGGTATCTTGATCTGCGGAACCGGCCAGGGCATGGCGATTGTCGCGAACAAGCACAAGGGAATCTACGCCTGCGTGGTGGACGATCTGTTCTCCGGAGAGCGGGCGAAGATCGTCAACAACGCCAATGTCATCACCATGGGCGGCTGGATCACCGCTCCTTTCCTCGGGAAGGAGATCGTCGACGCATGGCTGGCCGTGGCCTTCACCCAGAAGATGGAGTTCAAGAAGGATTTTCTCACCAATGCCTTCAACAAGGTGATCGAGCTCGAGGCGGAGCAGTTCAAATGAGCGTGGATGAAACCGCCGAAAACCAGGCGGTAGAAAACCGAGCGATCATAGAGGGACTGGTGGCAAAGGCGAGAGCAGCGCAGGCGATCGCGGGTACCTGGAGCCAGGAACGCCTGGACGAAGTCGTCTTCTACGTGGGCTGGTCCGTGTACAAGGATGAGAACATCCGCGTCCTCGCGCGCGCCGCTGTAGACGAGACAGGGATGGGCGTGTACGAGGACAAGGTAACCAAGCACAAGAACAAGGTGATGGGCGTGCTGAAGGATATCCGCGGCGCGCGCTCGGTTGGCCTGATGGAAATCGACGCGGCAAAGGGAATCCGCAAGTTCGCGAAACCTGTGGGCGTCGTGGGAGCCCTCGCTCCCATAACCAACCCCACGGCCACGCCTGCTTCGAATGGGCTTTCGATCCTGAAAGGAGCCAACGCGGTGATTTTCGCCCCGCATCCCAAGGCCAAGGGAGCCACCAAGCTCGCCTGCGAGTTTATGCGGGCTGCCTTGGTGAAAGCCGGCGCCCCCGCCGACCTCGTGCAATGCATCGAAAATCCTTCCGTGGAACTCACCGGGGAGCTCATGCGCCAGGTGGATCTGGTGGTGGCCACCGGCGGGGGCGCCATGGTAAAGGCAGCCTACTCTTCCGGAACGCCGGCCTACGGGGTCGGGCCCGGCAACGCGGTGCAGCTTCTCTGCGAGGACGCCGATCCTCTCGACGCTGCCGCCAAGATTTCCATGTCCAAGTGCTTTGACAACGCGACCTCCTGTTCGAGCGAAAATACGGCTGTCGTTCACACCGCGGTGTACAAGGCATTTGTCGACGCGCTGAAGCTCAAG
>PGXP01000145.1 GCA_002839205.1 Spirochaetae bacterium HGW-Spirochaetae-9 | reverse complement strand
CTCGGCCAGGGTCTCGCCGCCGATCAGGGCGCGGAACTCTTCGCAGGCTTCCCTCAGCTCCGCGTCGCCGTTCAGCAGGATGGCAATGCGGTCGGTGACTTCAAAGCCCGATTCCTTACGGAGGTTCTGGAGGCCGCGGATCAAATCCCTGACATAGCCCTCGCGGAGGAGGGCTGGCGTCACCGTGGTATCGAGGGCGACTGTAAGGGTGCCTTCGTTGAGCACCTTGAGGCCGGCTTTTTCGTTTCGGCGCACTTCGACCGATTCCTGGCTCAATGCAAAAGTTCGGCCAGATATGGCAATTTCAACCGGCTGGCCTGCAAGGAGGCCTGCGATCTGCGCTGGCGTGAGCTTTTCGATCGCCGCGGCGGCAACCTTCATATCCTTGCCGAGTTCCTTGCCGAGGACACGGAAATTGGCTTTGGCGGAATACTCGACCAGATCTTCCTCGTTCTGCCTGAAGATCACCGACTTCACGTTCAACTCTTCGCGGAGGATATCCTCCATGGCGGCGAGCACGGCTCTCTCCTCGGTCACCTTGGTGACAAGCTGGACGGAAGCCAGGGGCTGGCGCGTCTTGAGGTCGTTGACGACGCGAAGCGCGTGGCCCATCGAGACGGCATGGCGCACGGAGTCCATATCGCGTTCCAGGTCGATATTCCTGAATCGCTCGTCGTACTCGGGCCAGGAGCAGAGGTGGATGGATTCGGGATCGGTCGGTGACTTCAGGTTCTGGTAGATGGATTCGGTGATGAAGGGCATGAAGGGTGCCGTCACGAGGACGAGCCGCTTCAGGACCCTGTTGAGGGTGTCGTAGGCCTGTGCCTTGTCGCCGTCATTCTCCGACTTCCAGAATCTGCGCCTGGAGCGGCGGATATACCAGTTGTTGAGGCTGTCGATGAAGTCGAGGATGGGTTCGATGGCAGGCTGCAGTTCGTAGGCTTCCAGGCCGGCGGTTACGCGCTCCACCATTCTTTCGCAGACGGAGAGTATCCATCTGTCGAGGACGTTGGTGATGGCCGAGGCATCGGGCTCGCCGGCCGTCATCCTGTCGATGTTGGCGTAGGTGACGAAGAATCCATAGGCATTCCACAGGGGGATGATGATGCTCTTGAGAACGTCGCGTACGCCTTCGTCCGAGTATCGGAGATCCTCGGCACGGGTGACGGCGCTGTTCATGAGGAAGAGCCTCAGGGCGTCGGCACCAAACTTGTTCACGACTTCCATGGGATCCGTGTAGTTGCGCAGGGATTTGGACATTTTCTTGCCGTCCTCGGCGAGGACAAGGCCCGAGCAGATGCAGGCATCATAGGCTTGGCTGTCGAAAAGAGCTGCGGCCAGGACGGTGAGGGAGTAGAACCAGCCCCTCGTCTGATCAAGCCCCTCGTTGATGAAGTCGGCGGGGAAACGTTGTTCGAAACCTTCCTTGTTCTCGAAGGGATAGTGCACCTGGGCATAGGGCATTGCTCCAGACTCGAACCAGCAGTCGAGTACTTCGGGAATGCGCCGCATCGTGCCGCCGCATTCGCAGGGGAAGGTCACTTCGTCAACGAAGTGCTTGTGCAGGTCATGGAGCTTGACACCCGAGCGCTCCTCCAGGTCGGCGCGCGAGCCGATGCAGACGGTTTTTTCGCAGGTTTCGCATTTCCAGATGGGAAGGGGATTGCCCCAGTAACGGTTGCGGCTGATGGCCCAGTCGCGCGCGCCTTCGAGCCACTTGCCGAAACGGCCATCGCGTATGTGGGCAGGCACCCAGGTAACTTCCTTGTTGCGGGCTACCATTATCGGTTTTATGGGATCGATCTTGACGAACCAGGAACCTACGGCGCGATAGATGAGGGGGCTCGAGCATCGCCAGCAGTGGGGATAGGCGTGGAGAATCTGTTCGCGCTTGATGAGCTTGCCTTCCGCCTTGAGCCTTTCAAGGATGGCCTTGTCCGCGTCCTTGACGAAAAGGCCCTTGTAGTCCGTCACTTCCTCGGTAAAGCGGCATTCGGCGTCCACGGGGCAAACGACGGGGATGCCTCTGCCTTTCAGGACCTGGTAGTCGTCCTCGCCGAAGCCGGGGGCCGTGTGGACAATGCCGGTTCCGTCCTCGGTGGTCACGTAGTTTCCGAGCACGGTGATGAAGGCACCCTGCTCATGGAGGTTGGCGAAGTAGGGGAAAAGGGGCTCGTAGCGTATGTCGACGAGCTCGGACCCCTTTTTCTTCCAGGCTATGGTGAGGGTCTTCGTGTCCTTGTAATAAGACCCAAGCCGCGATTCGGCGAGGATGTAGCGCTCGGCGCCGTCGACCACGCAGACATAGTCGATATCGGGCCCAAGGGCCAAGGCCAGGTTGGAGGGCAGGGTCCAGGGCGTCGTCGTCCACGCGACGAGGTAGGTGGAGCCATCGGCCAGGCCGGCGAGGGCTTCGGGAGCTTCGGTCACCTTGAAGCGGATGGTGATCGCGGGATCGTGCACGTCCTTGTATCCGCCGAGCGAAAGCTCGTGCGTAGAGAGAACCGTGGAGCAGCGGGGGCAGTAGGGGAGAATATAATGGCCTTCGTAGATGAGGCCCTTGTCCCAAAGGCGCTTCATGATCCACCAGATGGATTCCATGTAGTCGGGCTCCATCGTCTTGTAGTCGTTATCGAAATCCACCCAGCGGCCGAGGCGGGTGATGATGCTGCGCCATTCCTTCACGTAACGCAGAACGGCGGCCCGACAGGCCTCATTGAACGTGGCGATTCCGAACTTTTCGATGAGGTTCTCGACGGGAAGGCCATGGCAGTCCCAACCGAAGCGGCGGTCGACATGGAAGCCTTTCATTGTCTTGTAGCGGGGGATGATGTCCTTGATCGTGCCGGGTACGAAATGCCCAAAATGGGGAAGGCCGGTGGCGAAGGGGGGGCCATCGTAGAAGACATACTCAGGGCTGCCTACCCGCTGCGATACGGATTTCTGGAAAGTATGGCTTTCCTCCCAGAAACGGACTATTTCTTCCTCAAGTTGAGGGAAGCTGACTTTGGAGTCCACACTTTTGTACACAATAACCCTCCTGGAAAAGCGGCAAGTACGCCGTCATGAGTATGCCATAAAAGGAGGGCTATGTTCCAGTATCGTCGGTCAGAAGGCGAAGCGCGCCGACACTGCGAGTTTTCCGCTCCAGGAATGGGATGCGGCTCTTGCTGCCAAGGCTGTCATGCCCAGGTCGAAACCCTCAAGACCATTCACCGCGAGGGATATCCCCGTGCTCAAGGAACCCGGTTCCGGGTAATACAGGAGGGGCGCCGAGAGGGAAATCCACTCGTCGACAGGAAGGCTGGCCTGGGCGAAGACGCTGTGTTGCACGGGAGCCCCGGGAGAGAAAAGGTATTCGCCGAGCATGGTAAGGTTTCCTGCCCGCGCCATGGCCCCTCCGAGCAGGTGGAAATCCGCGGCTGCCGGATCGTCCAGAGGTGTAAGGATGGCCGCTTCTCCATAGGGCGAGACAAACGGAAGGTCGAAGGTGGTTTCGAGTGCGCCCAGAAAGGTCAGTGAGGATGAGCCGACCGGATCGCGCAAGCCCGCCGCCGCGGAAAAGGCAAGGGAGTCAAAGGCTGTCGCGTAGGCGCGCGCGGCAAGGGTAGGGCCTTCGGCCGCGTAGGGATCGCAGACCAGATCGATTCTGGCCGTGCTGCCGGGGAACCAGGTGGCACGGCCCAGGAACTTGGAGCGCCTCGCAGGAGCGCCTGAAGCGTAATCGAATTCGGCAAAGAAATCGGCGGGGCTGAAAGCCTTGCCAAGGCCCCAGTTGGCATAGGTCTTGCCTACTTCAAAGGCTAAGGATCCGAGATCCCATCGCAGCGCGAGATCGTCCAGGGCGAGAAGGAAAACTGTGTCGGGAGCTGCAGCGAGAGGATCGAAGTCCGGCGTCATGAGGATGAAAGCCGCAGCGTCAGGGAAGGCGAGGAGAGATGCCCACTGGTTGGCCGACTCCACCCCGTAAAGGATAGAGAAGTGCAGCGACACACGCAGGGCGGCTGAATCGTGTCGGGCATCCAGGGTGAGGGCCAGGGTAGTGGAAGCGCCTGCCTTGAATGAAAGGTTCCCTGAGAGTGGAGTCATCGTCGAGGCTGCCTGCTGGACATAGCCATGGAGCGCCAGCTCCTCGGCGGCTCCGGCTCTGGCGGCCGCGCCTGTCGCCGCCATGAGCGCCGCAAGGAGAAGGACGCGGCCGCCCCCGTTCCCCAGGCGCCTCATTTCGTAAGGGCCTGGAGGCTGAACCTGGCCTCGTCTATCGGCGCGTCGAGCGCGAGGGATGTCATCGACATCACCGTCCGAGAATTCTTCTTCAGCGCGTCGGAGAACTCGACGATGGAGGGGAAGTAACGCGTGCCGATTTTCGTGTAGCCAAGCGTTCTTGAGATTTTTAAAAGCATTCCGCTCCTGGCGTAAAGCTCGGATCTAGCCACGATGAATCGTTCTGCATCGATCCATATTTTCCGCTTTGCATAGGCAACATCCTTGCCTTTCGCGACCAGTTCAAGGACGTGGCAATCACGCCCATCGACGGTTTCTCTTCCCGCCACCGAGGCGGTATAGAGATTCTTCAGGTCATCGGGCTCCATCGCATCCTCATAGGAAAAATCGGAACCCATCATCCCCTGGCGGAGCAGGGCGCCGGAAATCTTCACCGTATCCCGCTCGGAGGGGAAATACATCCAGAGATTCTTGTCCAGCTTGAGCATCCTGACGCCTCTGTCCTCCGGATTCGTGAATTCGATAAAGGCTTTCCCGCTGCCCGAGGACCATGCCTTCATGGTTTTCGTCTTGGTGCGTGAACCCGACATGATCTCCATTTTCCCTTCGTAATAGATGCTGGCATATACCTGGTTCTCGTCGACTCTGGCCAGGATCCCGCCCGCGTCGAGCCCCTGAGCCTCGAGCGAGGTCCCGGCAGCGGCGAGATATGTCATGCAGCCCAGAAGCAAAAGTATTCTGTGCGAACGAATTTTCATGTTCATTCCTCCTGCCCCCAAAGGGCGTTATACCGATCGTATCGCGTCGACGGGAACCATCCTGGC
>PGXP01000144.1 GCA_002839205.1 Spirochaetae bacterium HGW-Spirochaetae-9 | reverse complement strand
AGTTCTGGACTTCCCTGGAAAAGGAGATCAAGAACTTTGCCGCCGCCCGAACCCTCGCCGATTATATGTAGGTATTGGCTGCATTCAACGCTTCACTGACTGAGTGCCGGCTACTCCTCGTCCACAAACCGCTCGAGTTCAGCCCGAAGTTTTGCGTCGATGATGCCCAGACGCTCGCAGGAGGCGAAAAGTTCCTTTACATGCAGGAAAGCCCGGAGTTTGATCCCGGCTTTTTCCATATCCACCCTGCCCTGCTTTCCGCGCTCGATCAGAACGATGAGATCCTCGACGATGAGGCCTTCCTTCCGCAATATTTCGATCGCTTCCAGCTTGCTTGCCCCTGTCGTGATGAGGTCATCGAGAAGAAGGGCTCTGTCGCCGGCCTTGAACTCCCCTTCGACCTTGTTGCCTGTGCCGTGCTCCTTGACAGGCATGCGTGGCCATATCATGGGCACGGAGAGGGCAAGACCAGCCGCCGTGGCAAGCGGAAGGGCAGCTGCCGGTATGCCGGCCAGCCTGTCGAAGGTACAAGCCCCTGCCAGTCTGGCATAGGCTTTACCCGCGATACGGAGAGCCTCAGGGTCCGAAATGAGCTTTCTGAGATCGATATAGAAGGGGCTCCTTTTGCCGCTCTTGAGGACAAATTCACCGAGCTTGAAACAGCCGGTGGCGATGAGATGACGGACGAGTTCGTCCTTGAGTGCCTCGCTCCCAAGGGATGGAATCGCCGCAGGTGCTGACGTCCATCCGGTTACGGGAGTAACCGACTCGAGAGATCCCTCCATGGCGCTGCGCATTGTATCGCGCAGGACGCGAGCCGCTTCTCCTGGATCGGCGGCACCTGCGACGGAACGTGCCGCCACGACAAGGATGCCGGAGCCGTCGGACCGGGCGCCCGAACGCATAGCCAGGTCTGCCTTGCCGCCCTGGGCTCCAATGCCAGGCGCCAGGAACCACGCATGGGGTGCGACGGTCCGAACCCTGGCCAAAGCCTCGGGGCTATTCCCGGCTACCACCAAACCTACCCTGTTCGACCATGACGAGGTTTCCCTCGCTACACGGATATAGAGGGTTTCCCCATCGACTTCTAGGTTCTGAAAGGCACCTGCCCCGGGATTGCTCGTCTTGCACAGGACGAAAACGCCCTTATCTTTCCACGCCAGGAAGGGGTCCACGCTGTCTTTGCCCATATAGGCGCTCAGGGTTACGGCATCGGCACCCCAAAGGCCAAACAGCGAATCGGCATAGGCTTTCGCCGTCGAATCGATGTCGCCCCGCTTCGCGTCCAGGATGAAAGGAATCGCCTGAGGAATGGCATCCAGGGTCTTCCTCAGCACTTCGAGCCCTGCCGCCCCGAAGGCTTCATAGAAAGCCACGTTCGGCTTGTAGCAGGCGGTGAAAGGATGCGTAGTTTCAATGATGCGGAGATTAGCCTTCAGCGCCTGGTCGAGGCAGGCTTCATCGCCTCTTTTCGCCCTTTCTTCACGCTCAAAATAGGGATCGAGACCGATGCAGAGGCAGGTTCCCTTGCTCTTTGCGATTTCCTCAATCCTTTCGAAAAAATCCATTTTTCTGCCCCCTGTAGAATGATCCTTCTCGCACAATACAATCTCCCTGGGTTCGACAGCAAGGATCAGATGAGGTAAATATTTGTTCTCTTCTCACTTTTGCCCGAAAATGCTTGTCAAACGGTGCAATCGGTGAATTAATAGCATATAATAGTGGCAGGAAAGCAGGCGCGTGCCGCAGCGACCAGATCGCCTTTACCAAGGAGGCTTGACAACAATGAAGCGACTTTCCCTGATACTTGTGCTTTTGGTTCTTATCCTTCCGCTCACCGCCCAGGAATCAGGCGGTTCTGGTTCAGGTTTTTCAGCCGGTATCGGCCTTGGCTCCGATCTCCTCCCCGATCCCGATGATTCCACCAAGCTCACCAGCTGGTCCAAGCTGGGCTTCCAGCCCGATGTAGCCTTCGGAAAATTCGGCATCGGTCTCGATCTCATGTTCAGATTCCAGCTTTATCCCGACGAATCCTCCTCCCCGATTCGCATCTACAGCCCCGACTGGATACCCCAGGGCGACCAGACGATACTTGATGTCTACCTGCCCAAGATCATGTATGTCCGCTATGGCCTCAGGGGCATCGATCCCTTCTATGTGAAGCTCGGCTCTATTTCCGACTTCACCCTGGGCAACGGACTCATCGTATCGGACTATGCCAACACCCGCTTCCTTCCCGACCTCAGGATCTTTGGCCTCCAGGTTGGCCTCGACGGCGCCCTTCTCAAATTTCCCTTTGCGGGATTTGAAGCCCTCACCGGCAACCTGGCACGGCTCGATGTCGTAGGAGGAAGGATCTATGTGCGTCCCTTGGTCTTCATGGGGGACTCCCTCCCCGGGCGGCTCCAGGCAGGCGTGACGGCCACGGTTGACACCAATCCCTTCCTTTACTCCACGTCAGGAACAGGAGAGCCGATCTTCGTAGTCGGCGCAGACCTCACCCTCCCCATCGTAACAGGCCAGATGTTCTCCCTCACCGCATTCGCCGAAGGCGCACGCGAGATGAATGAATCCATCGGCGCCATCACGGGCGTCAGCGGCCGCCTCCTCAAGTTCTTGCGCTACACGGCCCAGCTGCGAGCCCTGCAGGAGGGCTTCATCCCCTCCTATTTCGATACCAACTACGACTTCTACCGGGCCGAGCGCTATACCTTTATTGACACCAACCCTGCCGGCGACTTCCAGCTTGGATGGCTCGGCATGCTCGGCTTCAGTCTTCTGGGCGACAAACTGGTCTTCAGCACCCTTCTCGACGGCCCTTTCTCCGACAAACCGGCCGTGGACTCCGACAACAGTTCCCTTTATCCCCACCTCAAGGGCAGCTTCCTTCTCAAGGAAGGCATGATTGGCGGCATCTCTCTCGAAGCCGTCTACGAAAAGTACTTCCTGGGCAAGACAGGTACCTTCTTCGAGGACCTCATCGACCCCGTGGACGCGGCGATCGGCATGAAAGTGAATTACAAGACGGGCGCCACGGTGCTCACGCTCGATTACGCGTACCGCTACGATCCGTCCATGAATGGCGGAGCAGGCGGTTTCGACGTCAGTTCTTCCCTGAGCGCCTCGGTGCGTTTCTGACAAGGGACTGGAGGCTACAATGAAAAGAATTTTACTGGTAACCCTGCTTATAGCGGCTATACTTCCTGCCTCGTTGACGGCCCAGGAAGGACCGGGAGCCAAGGTTTTCGACTGGCTCCGCGACAATATGGGCATGGAGATGGGATCGGTCTCGATTGACGGCACCTCCTACTCGAAGGTGGTCCTCTCGCCCGACGTAAAGCTGGGCAAGATGAAGCTCGGTTTCTACCTGCCCATCATCTATACGAAGGATCTTTTCGACCCCAACTCCTGGTATGCCCCGGGTGGCAACAATGAGTGGAGCTTCGGCACCGAGTACTGGGGCAACGATACATGGCTCGCCCTCAAGGACACGGCCGAGGATTTGATCCTCAAGATCAAGTACCTCGAATACGGCCAGCCCCTCGATGATCCCTTCTTTGTCAAGGTGGGCAATCTCAAAAACCTGACCATGGGCCACGGCCTCATCCTCAGGAACTACCGCAATGACAGCGACTTCCCCAGCATCAGGCGCACGGGCATCAACACGGGCATCGATTTTGGAGGCTTCGGCTTTGAAGCCCTTGCCAACGACCTGCCCTTCCCTGAAATCTTTGGCGCCAGGCTCTATTTCCGCCCCATCAAGAGCTCAAAGCTCGCCTTTGGATTCTCCGGAGTAGCCGACATCGCGGCTGCCAAGGACCTTGAAGGTACAAGCTATGATGCAGCTGCCGACAACTTCGTCTTTGTCGGATCGGGTATAGACCTTGACCTTCCGGTGATAGAGAAAAATGCGATCCTCGGCATACGTGCCTTCGCCGACGCCTCGGTGACCGTTCCCTATATCCAGGACAGTTTTGTCAGCCCCTACGATCCGACGAAAACGGTGTCTAGCGGCCTGCAGACCGACCTTATTTGGGACGGCGGACCGAGGAACTGGGGAGCAGCCACAGGTTTCATGGGTAACCTGCTCTTCATCGACTGGAGGCTGGAATACAGGTACTTCACCGGCATCTTCAGGCCGGCCTTCTTCGATTCCACCTATGAGCGCAGCCGATCCACCTACGTCCAGAACTATATACCCTATATCGACGGCTCGAAGAGCTCATCCGATGCCCCGACCGTAATGGGCATCTACGGAGAGGCGGGCTTCACCCTCTTTAGGGACAAGCTCATGCTCCAGGCCGGATACATGTGGCCTTGGAATCCCGAGGACGGATTCAAGCTCAGCGCTACAGCCGACGATGAATTCCATGCAGGTTTGGGCATCAAGAAAGGTCTCATTCCCGTCGTCGACCTCGCAGGTGCCATTTATTACGACAAATGGGGCCTCGTGAACTCCATCGCCAGCGACAGCTTCGAATTCTTCGACGAGAAAACAGCCTTCGCGGGCGAAATCGAAATCCCCATCCCCGGCACGCCCAACCTCGCCATAGGCCTCATCTTCAAGGCGGTGGCCAAGCGCGACCCGACCACGGGGAACGTCGTATACAAGACGATCGGCGACCCTTCGAGCGGCGTCGTGATGACACCTTCCATCACCATGGAGACAAGGTTCAGGTTCTAGGCTCCAAAGCCTTACATATAAGGACGCCTCCCTGCGGGGCGTCCTTTTTTTATATTGTCGGAGTCGCTATAGTATTGTGATGGCACGCATCCACATACTGCCCGCCGAGACATCGCGCCTCATAGCCGCCGGCGAAGTGATCGACAGACCCGCATCGGCATTGAGGGAACTTATCGACAACGCCATCGATTCGGGCGCCAGCTCCATCGGCGTGGAGATTGAAAAAGGCGGCATCGAACTCATTCGCGTATCCGACAACGGCTCAGGCATGTCGAAGAATGACCTGGCCCTTTCCATCCTCGAGCATGCGACAAGCAAGATCGAGAGCGCCGACGACCTCCTCATCGCCCGCACCCTCGGCTTCCGGGGCGAAGCCCT
>PGXP01000143.1 GCA_002839205.1 Spirochaetae bacterium HGW-Spirochaetae-9 | reverse complement strand
GCCATCCTGCCCATCCTTGAACAATCATTCAATCTTCCCACACGCTTCCGGCTGCTCGAACTCTCGGACGTGAATGCCCCTGCACTCAAGGAACTCCTCACGCAGGCCCCCGGAAGCTACTCGCATTCCATGAACGTGGCCCATCTGGCCGAGGCGGCTGCCGAGGATATCGGCGCAAACCCCCTGCTTGCGCGGGTAGGCGCCTATTACCATGACATAGGGAAAATAGAGCAGGCAGAATACTTTGTGGAAAATCAGCGCGGCACGAACAAACACGATGAGATGAACCCACGCCTCTCCGCCACAGTGATTCGCAGCCATGTGAAAATCGGAGCAGAGAAGGCCAGGGAGCTCAATCTTCCCAAGGCTGTTGTCGACATAATCGCCCAGCATCACGGCAATTCGGTGATCGCCTGGTTCTACGACAAGGCCAAGAAAGCGGATGATACCATCAGGAAGGAGGATTTCTCCTATCCCGGGTCTCCCCCTGCGAACAAGGAAGCCGGAATCGTCATGCTCGCCGATGCCGTTGAGGCTTCGTCGCGCGTTTTGAAAAAGCCTTCCCTGCCTCGCCTTGATGCCCACGTCCATCAGCTCATTCTGAACAAGATTCAGGAAGGCCAGCTGGACGACTGCGCACTTACCCTACGCGACCTGGAAGTTATTCGCCACTCCTTTGTCCGCATAATGGCCGGGCAGTTCCATTCCAGGATTGAGTATCCAAAGCAAAAAGAAGCCGGCTCATGAACAGGATCAGCATAGACTGGCGCGATATGGACGAGCCTTCCTGGCTTTCGAGGGCGGAATCCTTCACTGCGAAGGTTCTGGAGCATCTTGGAAAGGACAACTGGGTCATTTCCCTTCTTTTCTGCGATGATGATTTCATAAGAACCCTCAACCGCGATTACAGAAGAAACGACGAAGCGACCGATGTCCTTTCCTTTGCCATGGGTGATACGGTAGAGGAAGAAGGACGTACCCTGTTTATGGCTGGCGATATTGTCATCAGTATTCCCGCGCTGGAAAGAAATGCCGCGGAATTCGCTGTGAAGGTCGACGAAGAGATGAAACGTCTCATAATCCATGGTATCCTTCATCTCTCGGGCATGGACCATGAGGACAATAGTCCACACCAGCCCATGCTCGTGGAGCAGGAAATCATCATCAGGTCATTCGAGGGAGAACGAATACTGTGAGCCCCTTTCTAGGCATTTTTGGCAGGAAAAGCAGCGAACCGGAGGAAAACGAAGAACCTGAGGCTATCGAGCAGCAGGAGATGATCGAAGGTGTTGAGCATCTCTCCGAGACGACCGTCAAGGAAGTCATGGTGCCGCGCACCGATACCATTTTCATTTCACTGGACGATCCGCTCGATGAAATTTTCCGCATCATGGTCGATTCCGGGCATTCGCGGATACCTGTGTACAAGGAATCGATCGACAATGTTGTCGGGATACTGTACGCTAAAGATGTCCTTGCTGCCCTTATCAACAAACAGGAAATACATATTTCTTCCATAACGCGCAAGCCGTTCTTCGTGCCCGAAACCAAGAGGATCGATAGCCTGCTCAGGGAATTCAAGCGTCGGAGAGTCCATATCGCCGTTGCCTTGGATGAATATGGAGGAACATCGGGTATTGTCTGTATGGAGGATATAATCGAGGAAATTGTCGGGGAAATCCAGGATGAATACGACGATGAAGCCGAGGATTGCGTGCAGACAGGTCCTCAATCCTGGCTCTGCAATGCCCGCGTCCACCTCGATGAGATTGGCGAGAAACTGGGAATAGAACTGCCCGGCGGAGATTTCGACAGCCTTGCCGGCTATGTCTTCGACCTCTTCGGACGTATCCCGGCGGAAAATGAAAGCATCGCGACCGATGATGCCGTTTTCACGGTACAGGCGATGGAAGCGTACAGGATACTCTCCGTGAAGGTGGAAAAACTCATCAGGGCAGAGGGCGAAGCCGATGAAGAAAATGTTACCGAAAGAGCCTGATGGGATGTCATTGAGTGCATAAAAATGCAGGAAGTTTCAATATTCAGAACATCGTTTCACAATGTAATTTTGCTTGCCGGATTCGATAAGTCGGTATAGAATAGTCTTATTGAAGCATCACCAGCGAGACGAATTTTTCTCCAAAAACCCATAAGGAGGGTCGAATGAATTCCTACATAAAGCAGGTGCTCGATGATCTGCGCGCGCGCTATCCCTGGGAGAGCGAATTCCTTCAGGCTGCCGAGGAAGTGCTCGAGTCTATTTCGCCTATAATCGAAGCCGAGCCGAAATATAAAGCCCAGAAAATTCTCGAAAGGCTCGTTGAGCCCGAGCGCACCATAATGTTCCGGGTGCCCTGGATCGACGACAAGGGCGAATATCATATCAACCGCGGCTACAGAGTGCAGTTCAACTCGGCGATCGGTCCCTACAAGGGCGGCTTGCGTTTCCACCCGAAGGTTACCCTGTCGACGCTGAAATTCCTCGGTTTTGAGCAAACATTCAAGAATAGCCTCACCAGTCTCCCCATGGGCGGTGGCAAAGGCGGCTCTGATTTTGACCCCAACGGCAAGAGCGACAATGAGATCATGCGTTTCTGCCAGAGCTTCATGACCGAGCTTTTTCGCCACATCGGTCCTGACACCGACGTTCCGGCCGGAGACATCGGCGTTGGCGGCAGGGAAGTCGGCTACCTCTTCGGCCAGTACAAGCGGCTCGCCAATGAATTCACCGGCGTTCTCACCGGAAAAGGTCTTTCCTTCGGCGGATCCCTGGTTAGGCCCGAGGCTACAGGGTTCGGAGCCACATATTTTGCCCATGAGATGCTCAAACTGAAGAAGGACAACCTTGCGGGCAAGACGATATCGGTATCCGGATTCGGCAACGTCGCCTGGGGCGTCTGCGTCAAGGCCAGCCAGCTTGGCGCCAAGGTTGTTACCATCTCTGGCCCCGATGGCTATATCTTCGATCCCGACGGCATCGGCACCGAGGAGAAGTGGGAATACCTCAAGGAAATGCTCGTCATCGACAGGAACAAGTGCCAAACTTATGCAAAGAAGTTCCCCAAGGCACAGTTCTTTGCCGGCAAGAAGCCCTGGGTGCAGAAGGTCGATATCGCGATGCCATGCGCTATCCAGAACGAACTGAACGGCGAAGATGCCAAGACTCTGTTAGCGAATGGGGTTACGACGGTTGTGGAAGTGAGCAATATGGGCTGCACGCCCGAAGCATGGAAGCTTTTCATCGAGAAGAAAATCCCCTTCGCTCCCGGCAAGGCAGCCAACGCTGGCGGCGTTGCAACCTCCGGCATCGAGATGAGCCAGAACTCCATGCGCCTCGCCTGGACAGCCGAGGAAGTAGATCAGCGACTTCACCAGATCATGATCAACATCCACGAAGCCTGCGTCGTCACTGCGGCTAAATATGGATTCGAAGGCAACTATGTTGTCGGCGCCAATATTGCCGGCTTCAAGAAAGTGGCCGATGCCATGCTCGCGCAGGGACTTGTGTGATCTGATTGCTTGAATCCGCTTAACCAGGGCCAGCCGCATTCGCGGCTGGCCTCTTTTATGATACCATCCTAATTCTCGAGGAAGGAACCGAAAAATGACTATGCACTGCTGCCGAGGTACGGTATCGGGGAGTATCGATGCTCCCGCTTCTAAAAGCTCAATGCAGAGAGCTGTCGCCTGCGCCACGCTCGCACAGGGTAAAAGCCGCCTTCTGGGTGGCGAACTCTGCGCCGATTCCGAATCGGCGCTCAGGCTGTCAAAGGACCTGGGCGCCACCGTGCATGTCAGCGGCCCTTCGATCGAAATCGAAGGTTCTCCGCTTTTTGCGCCTGCAGCACTCCGGAGTGCAGACCCTTCGGACAGTGTGGGGTTTTCGGAGCCTGTCATTCTGGACTGTGGCGAGTCAGGGCTCTGCATGCGCATGTTCTCGCCAGTGGCAGCATTGCTCGAACGAAAGACAAGAATGACCGGCCGCGGCTCCCTCCTCAGGCGTCCAATGGGTATGGTTGAAAAGCCTCTTCATGCTTTTGGAGCCTCCTGCGCTTCTTCGGAAGGATTCGCGCCGCTCAGCATCAAAGGTCCCCTGAGAGGGGGGAAGATGAATATCGATGCAGGCGAGAGCTCTCAGCTCCTTACAGGGCTCCTCATCGCATTGCCGCTTTGTTTGGAGGATTCCGAACTTCGGGTGGAAAATGCCGTAAGCAAGGGTTATCTCGATGTAACCATCGACACCTGCGCCGCCTTCGGCGTTACCGTTGAGAGGGATGTCGGCTTTTCCAGATTCTCGATCCGGGGGCGGCAGGAATACTGTCCTGCGAGCTTCCAGGTTGAAGGCGACTGGAGCGGGGCGGCATTTCTTGTAGCTTCGGCGGCGATCGCGGCAGGGGAGGGAGGGCTTGAGATCCGCAGTTTGAATGCCGACTCCAGCCAGCCCGACAAGGCTATTATGCAGGCCGCCCTTTCGGCGGGCGCGCCGCTGCGCTTCGAAGGCGACAGCCTCTTCGTCGCGCGCGCCCACCTCCATGCATTCGAATTCGACGCCACCGATTGCCCCGACCTCTTTCCGCCACTCGTCGCCCTGGCTTCAGCCTGCCGCGGCGTCTCGACCATTCGCGGCATCCACCGTCTGCGCGGCAAGGAGAGCGACCGGGCAGCGAGCCTGAAAGCCGCGTTCGAAGCTCTGGGCGTCACCGTCAGCTTCGAGGGTGATGCCATGCTGGTGAGAGGGGGGGAGCTGAGGGGCGGAGAAGTGGATGCCTGCGGCGATCACCGCATCGCCATGGCCGCCGCCACGGCATCGTTCGCAGCGCGGAGCTGCGTCGTCATTCGAGGCAGCGAATGTGTCTCCAAATCATGGCCGCGCTTCTTCGAGGATATAGCTTCCATCAGACACTAGTCGGCGATATTTGCCCTCAGGGTATCGAGGAATTTCTTCATCTCCTCATAGTCGCGCTGGCGTATGATGTGCGTAAGATAGGCCAGTTTGGAGTTGATGAGCTCAAGCTGACGTATCGTGTAGGTGTTGAACATTATCTCGGTGAGGAGCCTATTGTCCTCGGAGAGCATCCCTTTGGCCA
>PGXP01000142.1 GCA_002839205.1 Spirochaetae bacterium HGW-Spirochaetae-9 | reverse complement strand
ATATCGAAGGCCTGCGATTTGACCCGGACCGACTGGGCGAAATTGAAAGCCGCCTGGCGGAGCTTAGACGCCTCAAGAAAAAGTATGGTCCAGGGCTCACCGATGTCCTCGCCCGGTCCGAGCGGGATGCGGCAGCTATCGAGGCTTTTGCTGCATGGAACGACGAAAAGGCCGAACTCGAGACGGCAATTGCGGAGCTGAAGAAGACCGCTGTTGGGAAGGCCGAGATCCTCTCATCGAAACGTAAGGTGGCAGCCTCAGGGTTTTCCCGCAGCGTGGAAGAAATCCTTTCGCGGCTGGGCATGGCTCAGGCAAAATTGCCCATATCGCTGAAGGCGCTCACGTCAGAAGCAGGAAAATTGATACTCTCGTCCAAAGGCATGGATGAGGTGGAATTTCTTATCGCCCCCAACCCGGGTGAACCGCCCAAACCCCTCGCCAAGATCGCCTCGGGCGGCGAGTTGTCGCGTGTCGCTCTCGCCATCAAGGCGGTATTATCGACCAAGGACGCGGTCGATACCCTGATCTTCGATGAGATCGACACAGGCATCGGAGGGGAAGTTGCTGCCGACGTCGGCACTTACCTCAAGGGCATTTCCCTCTATAAACAAGTTCTCTGCGTTACCCATATAGCCTCTATCGCCGCCTTGGCCAGCCTGCACTACAGGGTCGATAAAAAGGTTGTGGAGGGCAGGACCGTTACGCGCATCGAAAGGATGGATGGGCAGGAAAGGGAAGAGGAGATAGCACGCATGCTTGCGGGTGACAGGGAAGGCGCCGCTTCGCTGGCCCACGCGGCGGAATTGTTGCGACGCAGTTCAATGCGCTAGATCATGGAGAGCGTCGTACGGCATGAGGGCGCTTATCGTGCAGTGGACTCGATTTTCGCTGGTGTTTCCAAATTCCACCACCGCTTCGGGGGGGAAGAATTCAGTGAGAACCTGCCTGCAGGCCCCGCAGGGGCTCACCGCGTAAGAAGCATCGGGAGTGGCTATAGCTATTGCCTTGAAATCGTGCATCCCTGCACTTACCGCCGCCACAAGTGCGCTGCGTTCGGCACAAATCGTGAGTCCGAAGGATCTGTTCTCAACATTTGTTCCGGTGAATACAGATCCGTCGCCGCAGAGGATGGCGGCCCCAACCCGAAATTTGGAATAGGGCGAGTAGGAATTGCGTGCCGCCACCCAAGCTGCGGAGAAAAGCTTTTCACCAATTTCCATAATGTTTACCTTCTTGTGTTGACAGCTGGAATTATTACTATATACCATTTGTTACCGTGGATACAACAATGATGGTGTCATGAGAAAACGCATAAAACCCGACTTCGGCCGAAACAGGCGAAAACGCGATCATCTAGCCTTGATCGTTACGGCTGTTCTGCTGCTGTACCTCATCTTTGCGCACCGACCCCTTTCCCAGGAAAGAACCTTCGTTGCGCTTGGTTCCAGCGCTCCTGATACCATAGATCCTATGCCCTTATTGCAGGATGAAACATTCCGCGCCAAGGATCGCATTTTTTTATTCAGGCCTGACCAGCAGGGTGTCACCGAAATGGATGCTTCCGGCAAAACCCTTTGGAGTCATGAATTTGGCACCCTTGTGACGGCAGCCTCGATAGGCGGGCGTTTTTCTGCATGGGGTCTTCTCGATGGCTCCTTGCAAATCCTGGACGGGTCGGGCCGTATCATCGAGGATTTGAGAATTGAAACCAAAGGCATCGTTGCTGCCCATCCCTGCATTTATGGCGTGGCAATTTCGGAGAACGGCGATTATATCGCCGCACTGTACGGCAGAGATCCTCAGTCCTTCGCCGTATTTGTCAGGAACGGCCAGACGTATGACTTGCTTTCCTTCCAGAGGATGCAACACCAGGTTGTGAGCAGGCAGGCAGCGGAATTCTCCATCGATGGCGAAAGTGTTCTCGTAAAAACTGCCGACGGATTAGCCTATTTCGACATCAAAAAGAAGCGGCATGCACTTGTCCATCCTGAGCTTTTTTCGGGCGATTCAGAACTTCAGATTCTGCCTTTTGGCCCTCAGAACTTCGCTTTTCTTATGGCGAGAGCCGAGGAACGATTTGCAGGTTCGATACGCAAGGGATCGGTCGAGGCGTTTTTCCCGGTTGATGATGGAAGTCGCGAGCTGTCCTTTGCCGGAGACATCCTGACACTACGAGGCGGTACATCGGTGCAACGCTTCAGATTGGGGCTCCAATGACGCGCAGAACCAGTCCCCTGCTTTTTGCGCTTGCCCTCGGCGTGACCTCGCTCTTTTCGCTGCGGGCTCAAAGTGCTACCCTCAATTTTGCGGGAATCGATCCGGAAGTAAATTTTGGGCGACCTTCCAACAATAAAAGCGATATTTGGTCGCCGCTCTACCTGCGGACAGATGCAACGCTCACTGCCAGCGGAAGAAATGTAACCTCGGCGGGCCAAGGCGTCCCGCTCTTTGTGCAAAAGGAAGGGAGCCTGGCGGGGAGCTTCCCCTCAGGCCTGGCAGGTTTTGCAGCCGTTGCGCATAACGATGGTTTTGTGAGCATTTATGCAGCGAAGGATTTCAGGCCTGAACTCACCGCGGATACCGAGGTGGCGAAAGGTGACATCGTGGGAAGAACAGGGACTGCAGACAAAGACTTTGAACCAATCTATCACCTTCGCGTCTTCGATGGCGCCTCTCGGCTTTGGGTCAATCCTGCATTTTTCCTTCAGGAATTTCAGGATCGTGCTGCACCGAAGATAGAAGAGATAGCCCTCTTGGGTGAAGCGCGATCATATACGGCCGAAAACAGAAAGAACTTCACGCAGCAGATACGACAAGGCGATTATAGGCTGGCGGTGAAAGTGATGGATCCTCCCTATTCGAAAGGGTCGGTTTCCGGCGTCTTTCGATTCAAGGTTGTTCTGGATGGCAACCTCATAGCCGACCGAAAATTCGATTCGGCCGGTATCGCCGATAAAGGGCTTGTTTTCCTTGGCCTTGCAGCGCCTTCCTCCTCGATTGTGGATGATGGAGGCAGGTTCGTCCTGGGTGGACAATTTATCCCTCGCGGGCTGCATTCCCTCGAGTTTTCGGCCTACGACTACGCAGGCAACAGCAGCAGCTTCACCTGGAAGTTCATGGCACAATAGGAGCGTCGGATTTTTGCACGGGATTGCCAGGCGCCGAGGGCGAGGGGTACACTGCTTTCATGGCCGATTATACATTCGTAAAAGACAACATCAGCCGCATACAGGATAAAATACATGCTGCAGCGGATCGCGCGGGAAGGAACCCTGGCGATATCCGACTCCTGGCCGTGACAAAATTCCATCCCCTCGAGGCGGTCACGGCAGCCTACGCCTGCGGATTGAAGTTCTTCGGCGAAAGCAGGGTGCAGGAAGCAGTGGGCAAATACGGTGCCGAAGCTCGCCAGACCCTGCCCGGACTTTCCCTCGAAATGATAGGAACCCTCCAGAGCAATAAAGTGAACAAGGCGCTGGCACTTTTTGACTGCATACAGTCGGTGGGCTCGATAGAGCTCTACAAAGCCATCGAGGCTCGTGCCGGACTCCGTGAAAACCCCTTGCGGCTCTTTCTGGAACTCCATACCGGCGAAGCATCGAAATCGGGCTTTTCCAGCATCGACACCCTTCTCGCAGCTGTCGATGCCTACATGGAGTTCAGGAGCACATGGAACGGTGAAACCGGGAAGGCCTGCCCCCTCGAGCTGTTGGGATTGATGACGATGGCGCCCTTCACCACGGATACAGGAATCATACGTTCATCCTTCAGGGCTCTCGTCAGGGCAAAAGAGGAAGTGCTAAAGCGCTGCAGTCCTCCGGGTTTTTCGGAACTTTCTTGTGGCATGAGCGGGGATTACGAGATAGCCATCGAGGAAGGTTCGACCATGGTGCGCATCGGAACGGCTATCTTCGGAGCCAGACAGTGAGCATCCCCAACGACAGGCGCCGCGATGGAGGGAATCGAGCTCGTGCAGGAGCTCTCCTTCTCGTCATCATCATGATGTGTGGCGTCGCTGCGGTGAAACTGGGGGCTCAGGAGACGACACCGACAGGACAACAGGAAATTCAAACCGCTACGCCTATTCCAAGGACTCTGCCTCCCGCGGATGCCGCGAAAACCAAGGCCGGCTTTCCTGCGAAGCTGAAGCGCATGACGATCACCGGCGCGGGAGCCTTTCCCTTTGCGCTTTTCTACACGAATTTTATTTTCGATTCGCTGCGTTTTACCGGCAACGGATTTCAGTCCGAGTATGCTCCATGGCCTTTCAAGAACCAGTTCTCCGCCACAGTGGATACGAGCGAGAAATTCCTCAGGCTGGGCGTCTCCATAGGAGCGAGCGCCGTGGTCGGAATTCTCGACGCCCTCATCCAGCGGCGGTAATGCCCAAGCTTGACATAGCGCGGCCCCATCCCTACTATTGTTGACGTCGTTCATCATGAAAACATGGGGCGGTTCTATGTCCGAATCAATGCTGGAAGCGGAAGGTTTCAATCTCGATGATGCCATCCGGAAGGTTCCCGATTTTCCCAAGCCGGGGATTCTCTTCTACGATATAACAAGCGTTCTCGCCTTTCCCGACGCCTTCGCGTATTGCATGGAATCGATGCTGAAGCTTTATAGGCATGAGAAGATCGACGCCGTGGCGGCTATCGAATCGAGAGGATTCATCTTCGCAGCTCCCTTCTGCTACAAGCTCGGCCTGCCTCTTCTCCTCGTACGGAAAAAAGGCAAGCTTCCCGGCGTGACGGTGTCACAGTCATATGATCTGGAGTACGGGTCGGCGACCCTCGAAATGCACGTGGCTGACATCAAGCCCGGTAGCCGATTTCTCATCATAGATGACCTTATCGCCACGGGCGGCACGATAAACGCGACCTGTGCGATGATCCGCGCCTGCGGAGCCACACCCGTACGCGCATTCTCGGTGATCGGGCTTCCCTTCCTCAACTACAGGGAGACAGTGAAGGATATCCCCATCGACACGCTGATCGAGTATTTTGGAGAATAGACAAGGAGCCTTCCGATGCTGACATCTCTCGAAAAAAACCCGAAATGGCAGGGCAGGCGAGGCCCCGTCCTTCTCGTGATAATGGATGGCGTGGG
>PGXP01000141.1 GCA_002839205.1 Spirochaetae bacterium HGW-Spirochaetae-9 | reverse complement strand
AGGGCGGTGTAGCTCTCCGCCGGCAGCTTGCCCTCAGTCGTCAGCGTGTCGTCTATGTCCATGAGGACGAAGCGGACGGCTTGTGCCTGCTCTGCCGTCATGCTCGATATCGGTATCATCGCATCTACCCTTTTTATCTTCTTGAAACGAGTTTATCACGGAGCTTCAGGCTGATACAGGGGAAGGCTTGGATCATCTGGATAATATCTTCCCCTCATGGTAAAACACTAATCGCTGTTCGAACGCATTCTTGGATAAAGGGATTGTCCATGGCTGAATATTACGATGTCGCCATCGTCGGCGCCGGGGTGTGTGGCGCGAACGTGGCGCGCCAACTCTCGCAGTATGAGCTCAAGATCGCCCTCCTCGAAAAGGAGATCGACGTCTCCCTCGGGACGAGCAAGGCGAACTCCGGCATCGTGCACGGCGGATTCCACGACAACAAGAAATACCTGAAAGCCAGACTGGAGCTGCGGGGCGCCCTCATGTTCGAGCGCCTGCACAACGAGCTGGACTTTCCCTTCGAGCGCTGCGGCATCGTCGTGGTTGCCCTCCACGAGGACGAGATGCGCTCGGTGGAACAACTCTACCGGCAGGGCGTGGACAACGGCGTCATCGGCATCGAGATGTGCTCGCGGGAGCGGATGCTCGAGCTGGAGCCTCACCTGAGCCCCGACACTGTCGGAGGCCTCTACGCGCCTTCGGGAGGCATCGTCGAGCCCTACCGATTTGTCTTTTCCCTCGTGGAGTCTGCACGCAGGAACGGCGTCGAGCTCTTCACCGAATTCGCCGTCGCCTCCGCGCGAAGGGCAGGTGACACCTGGGTGGTGAAGGCCGCCGACGGGCGGGAAGTGAGAGCCCGGTATGTGGTCAATTCGGCAGGCCTCTACGCCGATGCCGTGTCGGCGGCCTTCGGCGCCGAAGCCTTTACGATCAAGCCCCGCAAGGGCGAATACTACCTCCTGGATAAAATGACGAAGGCGAAACCGAACCGCGTGATCTTCCCCGTGCCCACGGCAGTATCGAAGGGCATGCTCATCATTCCCACGGTGGAGGGCACCGTCCTCATCGGCCCCACGGCCACCTCGATCGAGGACAAGGAAGACTTCTCGACGACGCGCAGCGAGCTCGAGGGCATTCTGCGCAGCGCCCGTACCATGGTTCCCGCGATTTCGGAGAACGACGTCATCACGAGCTTTGCAGGCCTGCGACCGGCCTGCGGCGACGATTTCTATATCGACCTGTCGACGAAAGCGCCCAACCTCGTCCATGTCGCGGCTATCCAGTCGCCTGGCCTCACCGCCAGCCCCGCCATCGGAGAGTACGTGAAGGACCTCCTCAAGAAGGCGGGCCTGCGCCTCGTAGAAAAGGCCGACTGGGATCCCTTCGTGCGCAAGGTGCCGCGTGCCCGCGATCTTTCGCCCTTCGAGCTGGACGAGCAGGTGAAGAATGATCCGGCCTACGGCGACATGGTCTGCCGCTGCGAGCGGGTGAGCGAGGCGGAGATCGTGCAGGCGATACGCTCGGGCCACACGACCCTGGACGGCATCAAGTACGTGACGCGGGCCCAGATGGGCCGCTGCCAGGGCGGATTCTGCACCTACAAGATCATAAAAATCCTCATGCGCGAAACGGGCATGGGCTACGAGGAAGTGACGAAGCGCGGCGGGGCGAGCGCCGTCCTGAAGGGCGAACTATGAAGCAGATGCGTTTCGATGCCGTCGTCATAGGCGGCGGCGCTGCCGGCATGTCGGCAGCCGTCGAGTTGAAGGAAAAAGGATATTCGGCCGTCATTGTCGAACGTGAAGAAACGTTGGGCGGCATACTTATGCAGTGCATCCACAATGGATTCGGCCTCATCGAATTCAACGAGGAACTCACAGGGCCCGAGTTCGCACAACGCGTCGAGGAAAAAACGGAGCTACTCGACATCCCTGCCCTCTGCGGCGCCACCGTCCTCGAAATTCGGCAGGAAGGCGATCGCCACGTGGTGTACTGCGTATCATCGGCTTCGGGCGTCGTGCGCATCGAGGCGAGAACGGTCATTCTCGCCATGGGATGCAGGGAGAGAAACCGTGGCAATATAAGAATACCCGGCTCCCGCCCCGCAGGCGTCTTCACCGCCGGGCTCGCACAACGTCTCGTCAATATAGACGGCTATATTCCCGGCAAGGACGTCGTCATCATCGGCTCGGGCGATATCGGCCTCATCATGGCGCGAAGACTCTCGTGGGCGGGCTGCAAGGTCCACGCCGTGGTGGAGATACTGCCCTATCCCTCAGGCCTGACGCGCAACATCGTCCAGTGCCTCAACGATTTCGGCATTCCCCTCTACCTCTCCCACCTCACCACGAACATCGTCGGCAAGGACCGCGTCGAGGGCGTTGAGGTCACTCCCATCGAGAACGGCGCCCTCATCTTCGACAAGAGCTTTACGATTCCCTGCGACACGGTGCTGCTTTCGGTCGGCCTCGTGCCTGAAAACGAACTCTCCCGCAAGGCAGGCGTGGAGATCAATCCGACCACGAACGGCCCCTGGGTCGATTCCACCCTCATGACGAGCGTGCCCGGCATATTCGCCTGCGGCAATGTCCTCCATGTCCACGACCTTGTCGATTTCGTGGCCGAGGAATCGCAGAGGGCGGGGAGCTTTGCCGCCGCCTGGCTTTCAGGAGCGCGCCCCCACAGGGAACTCAGGATCAAGACGGGACCGAACCTGCGCTACGTCAATCCCGCCCGCGTCGATCCTTCACGCGAGAACAAACTCTATATGCGCAGCCTCGTCGTAAAGAACGCTGCTACCCTCGAGGTGAAGATCGACGGCCGCCTCGTGAAGAGCGTGAAAAAAGCCCACGTGCAGCCCTCCGAAATGCTGACCTTGAGCCTTGGCCCCGCCGATTTCGCCGAGGCGGGCATGGATGCCCAGGTGGAGATTTCACTATGAGCGGTATGATTTGCATCACCTGCCCGATGGGCTGTCACCTTGAAATAGAGCGGCTTTCCGAAACCGAAATCAGCGTGACCGGCAACCGCTGCGCCCGCGGCGAAACCTACGCAAGGGAGGAAATCCTCTCGCCCAAGCGCGTCGTCACCGCGACATGCAAGGTTGCTTCGCCCTCTGCTGCCGGAGCCATGAGCCGCGCTGGCAGCGCAGGCGAACTGGGCAGGCCTCGCCGTATACCCCTGCGCACGGCGGGCGCATTCCCCCGCGAGAAAATAGCCGAACTTCTGGAACTCATCCACAACCTTGAGATGTCACTTCCCGTTCGCCAAGGGCAGGTAGCTATCCCCGACGCCCTCGGCTCGGGCGTGGATGTCATCGTAACGCGGACAATGTAGGTTTCAATACAGGAGAAATTCTGATGATCGACACCACGATAACCCAGGATATGCTCGAGGGTTTTACCACCGAAAAGCGCAATGAGAGCTCGATGGACATCGATACAAAATCGAGCATCGATATTCTCAGAATCATCAACGCCGAAGACAAGAAGGTGCCCTTCGCCGTTGAGAAAGCCCTCGCCCCGATAGCCAATCTCGTAGACGATGTCGTCGCCGCCTTCAGAAAGGGGGGCCGGCTCGTCTATATCGGCGCCGGCACTTCTGGGCGTCTAGGCGTTCTGGACGCATCGGAATGTCCTCCCACCTTCGGGGTACCCCGCTCCATGGTGCAGGGCCTTATCGCCGGAGGCTCCGAAGCCCTTACGCGCTCGATCGAGGGGGCTGAAGACAATCAGGAGGATGGGGTGGCCGCTCTTGAAGGCATCGGTTTCGGCCCAGACGATGTTCTCGTGGGCATCACCGCCTCGGGGCAAGCTCCCTATGTCCTCGGCGCCATGGCCAGAGCCCGCGATCTCGGCGCCGTGGTGGCAGCCATCAGCTGCAACCATGGTTCCAGGACTTTCGATTACGCCAAACATGCGATCTTTCTCGATGTAGGACCTGAAATAGTGACGGGATCCACGCGGATGAAGGCAGGCACTGCCCAGAAGCTCGTGCTCAACATGATAACGACGGCGAGCATGATCCGCTTGGGAAAGGTTTTCCATAATTTGATGGTGGACCTCCAGCCCGTCAACCGAAAGCTCGTCGAGCGGTCGAAGCGTCTCATCCGTCAGGCGGCGGGCTGTACAAAGGAAGAGGCGGAAGCGGCCTTCGAGGCTTCGGGGCGACGGCCTAAATTAGCCATCATCATGGTCCTTCTCAAGGTGGACAAGGCTGAGGCCGAGAGGCTGGAAGCGGCTGGGGGCGGTCCGATCGCCGCTGCGATCCGCGTCCATAACGAAGCAAGCCAACGCTGATCAGCCACGTCTGATCAGATGAATTCCTCGCAGGCCAGCGAATGGAAGGCGATCCGGAAATCGGCCATTTTCTGCATGGTTTCTTCCCTTCCATAATACACGCGGTTCGTGAGAATGATCGCCATCATGCGCTTTTCCCGCGATAGGGCCAGGCTCGTGCCCGTAAAGCCCGTGTGGCCGAGCGAGGATGCGGGCCAGAGAGGACCCATGAAGCAGCCCGGCTCGTTCAGGCGGTATCCCAGAGTTCTCCGCTCTCCAAGCCCCTCCGTCGTGGAGTGGCTGAGCCACGCGATGGATTCCTCGCCGAGCAAGGCCTTGCCGCAAGCCGTTCCATCTTCCAGAAGGAGGGAAGCTGTCGCGCGGACATCCTCGAGGGAGACGAAGAGGCCGGCGTTTCCGGCCTGCCCGCCAAGGCAATACGCGCTCTCGTCGTGAACCTGTCCCCGCACGCGCCGCCCCCTCCAAGCGCAGAATTCCGTCGGCGCAGCCCCCTCGATCGCGAGGGGTTCGCCTGTGGGGCTGATTCCTGGGGCGAAGGTTGCGCGCGGCAGGCCCAAAGGTTCGGCGATCTCCGTTCTGTAGAACTCCCCCAGAAGCTTGCCCGATAGCCTTTCCAAGACCAATCCCAGGAGCATGTAGCCCACGCAGGAATAGACGACGGCCTCATCAGGCCCTCTCTCGGGCTGAATGGAGCATAGCGCCGCGATAGCCTTTTCCCTGTCGATCGAAGCCGCCGAGGCGAAGTGCCGTTCTAGTGCAGGTATGGCGGGCAAGCCGCTCGAGTGCGCGAGGAGGCTGCTCAGGGGCAGGGC
>PGXP01000140.1 GCA_002839205.1 Spirochaetae bacterium HGW-Spirochaetae-9 | reverse complement strand
CTTGTCCGAAACGGGAGTGTCTATGGTTTCCCTGCAATCCCAATGAGCGCCCGCCAGGTAGAAGGTACACATGGCACAGACATGGAGGTCCTTGCCACAGGCAGGACAGGTTTCGGAAAACCCGATTTTGAGCCCAGCCGACAGCGGCGGCAGGGCCTCCCCGCAAAAATAGCACATATCATATACTATACCCACGGAGCATCCAGATTCAAGCGCAGGCCTCCTCACCGCCCTTGCCCGTGAGGAGGCGATAGTGTAGCCTGTATCCATGTACAGAAGGATACCCTGCGCTGTTGCGGGCTGTAAGGAAAGCGCCTTTTCAGGGACTTCCTTGTGCCGATTCCATCTGCCAGAGCCACAGGTTGCCGTCAAATCCCTCATTTCGGCAATCAGCACCGATCATGACGCCATCAACATAGATTTTTCCGACATCACCCTGTCGCTTGCGGATTTTTCACGAACGCGCTTTGTCGGCTGCCGCTTCAGAAAATCTACCCTCTCGCATACGATGTTCACAGGCGCCTCGTTCCGCCTCTGCTTTTTCGATACGGCTACCCTCGACTCCTGCGATTTTTCGGGCGTCGACATGGACTTCTGCTCCTTCGGCGATGTCGATCTCTTCGACTGCAGCTTTGAGAATTCGGAGCTCATCCATGTCAGTTTCAACGGCTCGAGGATTCGGGAGAGCACCTTCTCGAGCTCCAACCTCTACGACTCGCGGTTTATCCTCTCCAATATTGAGAACTGTCGTTTCGACGACTGCGATTTCAAGCGTGTGTACTTCATGCCGCTGAAGAGCGAATCGGTATCGATGATTGGATCGAACATAACCGAGGCCGTGAAGGACATGGAGCATGTCTACCTATGAAAATCTACCAACATTACTCCATCTATGGATTCTCCAACGGCTATATAGTAGGCAATGAGGAGAGCAATTCAGCCATCATCGTCGACCCAGCGGAGGTGACGACGACGATGATCGAGCAGCTGGAGAATCACGCCTATAAGGTGGCTGCCGTCCTCATTACCCATAATCATGTCCATCACTGCAGGGGCCTGAAAACCCTGCTGAGAATCTACCAGCCGACGGTTTTTGCCTCCAACACCAAAATATTCGACATTGCCTGCAGAAAAGTCCGCGACCAGGACCTCTTCACCGAGGCTGGATTTACGATCAGGGCTATAGCCGTTCCTGGTCACTCGCAGGATTCCATCATCTACAACATTGAAGATTGCCTTTTCACCGGCGACTCTCTCCACGCTGGAGTTATCGGCAAGACGACTTCATCGTTCAACGCCCGGGCCCTACTCGAGCGCCTGACGTTGAAACTTTCGGGCATGTCCGAAGACACGATGATTTTCCCAGGCCACGGACCGCCCACAACACTGGGAACAGAGATGAAATTCAATCTGGGCTTGAGGAAAGAATTCGTCGAAAACCTGCACCCATCCTACGATTTTTTCGTTTAAAAAGGCGGGGTGAAGCTGTCAGACCTCGGCGATGTCCTCCAGCGCGAGATAACGGCGCGCCAATTTTCCCCAGTGACCCACCCCCATGACGAGATGATTGCCCAAGGGTGATTCAAGCAGTTTTTCCAGGTCGGCATTCTCCATTTCGATGATCGCCTGCGTCCTGCACAAGCCCTCGTCCGAGGGACATTCCGTGAGGAACCCTTCAGCCAACCAGGCCTTATCGAGTCCGACTCCCCCAATGCGAAGCAGGGTTACGGGACCAGGGGCAAAGCTGCCGGCTACAGCCACTCCGAGCCCGGACTCAAAATGGCTTCGGATGCCGTACTTCGTGAGAAGCGAGCGAGGCACCGTGCAGTGGGCCAGCAAAACCTTTCCCTTGCCGCCTTCCTGGCCCGTCCAAATCTCGGAAGGATTGGCCATCCATCCGGGCTTTCCCGATAGAAGGCGCATCCAACGCAGCCCCAGGATTGAAGGGATATCGCCTTCGCAGCCGGCGTCTATGCCTTCGTCAGCCAATTGGGAAAGCGCAAAGCAGCCCGTCGATCCATCGAAGCCGAGAATATCGAAGCAGCGCAGGGTGAGGGCATCGAGCTTTCTTTCGGCCACGATGTTCTTGAGCGCCCTGTATACAATGTCGGATTTCCGCACATCCTCCAGTGCCGGTTCTTTCGTGCAGCAGGCATGCTTTATAAATAAAGAGGATTGCTCCCCAAGCGTGCCGGAATCGCCATCCTTGCTATCCTGGCCAGGCTTGCGCAGCGCCACGATGGCTTTCTTCAAATCGTCGATAGGTATCGATTCAAGCCTGGAACCCCAGGATGAGGATATTGCTGCGGCGCTTTGGCTTGAAGCGACAAGCCAGTTTGAGGCTTCTCCCACGGCGCCTATACGCGATTCACGCATCGAGGCTATGGCGTGCATCAAACCGGCAGCCTCCAGAATCTCATCACGCGCCATGGCGTCATCGATGGAGTGTATCTGTATGACGAGGGCAGAACCGCCATCCTGTCGCGCTCGCGCAGCGATCTCAAGCGCGGCGGGCAGCGAATTGTGATGCGTGTGGGCGAGAAGTACGAGGGGGAAAGGCTTGCCCGAAGGGGGATGAGGAAGTCGTGAAAGATACTCGAGGACACTACCCTCCGTCCCTCCCGTGAGGATGAAAAAGAAAGGAGGGGGAATAGCAGGTACTCCCTTGTCCATTTCGATGCGGCTGCCACCAAGGCCGGAGAGCAGGGGTTCAAAGGATGAAAAGATTCTTTCAACAGCGTTGCGGTCATGAAGAATCGAGGAAACCACAGTATAGGCAAAACCATCCATCGCTTTCGCTCCTTAACAATACCGTACTGCCATCGGCAGTGAATTTTCAGTCTACCAAATTCTTTCGGCGCGAAACAGGCGCTCCTTGGAAGGAAACGCATCTTGGGAGGCTATGATGGCGAGCTCGGGTGAACGGCCTTCGGAGGTCGTCTCGAATACCCTGTGAACAGCGCTGGCCATGCGCTCGAGCGAGAGGATGGGATCCTTGGTTGCCAGATAATTGCCAAGAAAGAGCGCACTGGCCAGATCGCCGCCGCCATGGGGAGTTGCAGGAAAGGCATAGAAGGGTGTTTTCACCAGGTAGGCTGCGTCGCCAAAGGAGAGAAGGGTGCCGATTGTCGGTGTGGGCAGGGTCGAAGCGCCGAAGCTTGTGATAAGCACAATGGAAGGACCCATGCCATGGAGAATCGAACAAGCCTTCCTTGCTTCGCCAGGCCCCACGATCCTCGATCCCGACAAGACTTCAGCCTCGAAGAGGTTAGGCTTGATGATTGAAGCCTCGCGCAGGGCTTTTTCGGCAAAGAATTCCGGGATACCCTGCTTTACATAAAGCCCTCGTTCCGAATCTCCCATGACAGGATCGCAGCAATACAGAGCCTCAGGGTTAGCCTTCTTCAAGGCGGCGACGATATCCAGAATGGCTTCGCCTGTCTCTACACTTCCGAGATAGCCTGAAAGCACCGCATCGCATGTGGAGGCACGGCCAAGGTCCTCCACCCCCTTCCACAAGTCGGCGATATGCGATCCGGGGAAGACCATTCCCTTCCAGGTGCCATAGCCCGGGTGATTCGAAAACTGGACGGTGTTGACGGGCAAGACCTCAAACCCCATCCGCTGCAGGGGGAAAACCGAAGCACTGTTCCCGACATGTCCGTACACGACATGGGACTGAATGGAAAGAACGCTCTTCATGAATTGACTCCATCGTTGCAGGGAAACTGGCTTTCTATCTCCTCGAGTGCGTCCACCAGGATTCGGTTGAGAAGATCAAGACCTCTGCCATCGAGCCGTATGCGCCCCTCAGCCCTGGAGAATCGCTCTTTCCATCTCAGCATGGTCCCTGCCAGCAGGTCGGCAGCGGGAAGGTCAAAGCGGGATGCAAAGCGTTTCTCGTCAAGACCGACAGAACATCGCAGGCCCATCATTATCATCTCGAAAGCCGAGTCCTTTCGGCCGATCCAACTGAAGGCAGCGGCGGCATCGGGGTTATCCAGCCAGGCCGCCAGATCCCTCCCCTCCTCCACTCTCAAGGCGAAATTGCCTGCCCCGGCGGCCTGAGGGGGTTGAACAGCGCTGTCCACGATGAGGGTGGACACCGCGCCGCTCCCGATACCTATATACGACCTCATCGACCAGTAAGCCATATTGTGGAGACATTCACAGCCCGGCCTGGCGTAATTGGAAACCTCATAGCGCGCATACCCAAGGCTTTCAAGGCGTTTTTCAGCCGCGCAACGTTCCTCATACGCCTCGTCATCGTCGACGGCAAAGATCGCTCCCTCATCCAGGCGCTTTTTTATAAGCGTACCTTCCTCGACGACAAGATCGTAGAGCGAAATATGCCCGACGCGGTTGGCGGCCAGGTATTCCACGGTTTCCGGGAGCGAGGAAATTCCCCCTTGGGCATGATGCGCTGCATTTGCCCTCTCAGCCAAGGGCAAGGCGGTGATCAGGTCGGCCGATAGGGCCAGGTTCGAAGTCGATGCGAGGGCTATGGCCCTTCTGTTGTCGGTTGCACTCGCCTTTCTTCCCAAGATATTCAGCTCGCCATCATGCATGCTCTGAAGGCCAATACTGATCCTCGTAACTCCGCTGTCAACCATGGCTTCGAGCTTTGCGGGACTCAAGGACTCAGGATTGGCCTCCACCGTCCATTCACGCACCGCTGCGCCCGCAACAGAGCGAATCCCACTGAGAAGCGAGAAAAACCCCTCATCTTCAAGCGCTGTCGGCGTGCCTCCGCCGATATAGACTGTTTCGAAGGATTCGGCCAAGCCTTCACTCAGCCTCTCGATGCGGTTGAGGAGCTTCAGCACATAGGCAGATCGCTGTTCAGTGCTGAAGCGGTCGCGTTGAAAGGAATGAAAATCGCAGTAGGCGCAACGGGATGCGCAAAAGGGTATGTGCACATAGAGGGAGCGAGGCGCTTCGAAAATTGCGCCGTTCCCGGAGAAAAAATCCGCAAGGATCATGGTATCTTCAGGCGGCTGGGAGGCCAGTAGACGGCGATAACACGGCCAATAATCCTTCCTGAACCAACAGGCCCCCAGAGGGCGCTGCCTGCCAGGATGGACCTGTCATCGCAGGCGACGAAATACTGGTCGGCTGCCAGGGT
>PGXP01000139.1 GCA_002839205.1 Spirochaetae bacterium HGW-Spirochaetae-9 | reverse complement strand
GATGACGGTCAGATACATCGTCCAACTCCGGTCGTAGATGAATCGCGAGAGGATCTCTCCTTCAGCCAGGCCGGGATTTGGATGGAGAAGGTTGAGGCCGCCCAGCGTTTGGGAGGCCAGCAGGGCGACAACTGGCAAGAGGTAGATGAGGGCAATCACATGGGGGGCAATAAGCCTTTTCCTTCTCACGATAAGGAGAGCAAAAAGGAGCCAGGTTGGAGTTATGAGCTGAATGCCCAGGTGCTGAAATCGAACCCAGAAGAAGGTGCCGGCTATGCTGGTGGCATTGATCTCCATGGCGTAGCCTATGTCGTAAAAGGCCACGAACAGGATGGCGAAGCTCAGCAGTATGGAAGGGGGACCCGATGTGAAGCGTTTCCGAAGGGCCAGAAGGCAGACGAAAAATAGTACGCCGCAGGAGAAAAAGAGGAGGGCGGTGATGATGAATCGGGCTGCTGTCATCCTGGATTCATTGTTGGCCTTTGAGCCTCGTTTGTCAATAAAGTCCTGGCCTGCATCGGGATTAACCTAATTTTTGGCCGCGCGGGAGAGTCTATCGTTGACGGCGCGGCCCAGGCCTTCCTCGGGCACGCGTTCGGCATGGATGGTGTCGAAGCCCAGGTTGTCGAGTTCGTGGAGGAGGGCGAAGAGGCGAGCCGCGGCTTCCACCATGTCGCCTTTTTCGGAGAGGACGCAGATTCGCTGGAAGCGCCCCGTCGACGCCAAGGCCACGGCGCGCTCCGCGTCAAAGACGATGGCAGCCGAGCGGTCACTGGCTGTCGCCAGGTCGCTGGCCGCGATGCTGTCGGGAAGGCTCTTCCAGTCATACAGAGAGAGCTTCGCGTGGGGCGCGTAATGGCTCTTGAGTTGGCCTGGGCTGACGATGACTCCGCCTTTCTTGGTGGACAGCACTACCTCGCCTACGATGTCGCGGATGCGCTCGAGAGGCATGCCGCCCGGCCTGAGGAGGACCGGGGTATCGCTTGTCATATCGATAACGGTCGATTCGACACCGACGGTGCAGGGTCCTCCATCGACGATGAAGTCGATGCGGTCGCCCAGGGTGCGGGCGACGTGGGCAGCCGTGGTAGGCGATATGTAGCCGAAGGGATTGGCGCTGGGAGCCGCGATGACAGTGCCTGAGTAGGCGATGATTTTCTGCGCAAGGTTGTGGGAGGGAAAACGGACGGCGACAGTGTCGAGGCCGGAAGTGACGATATCGGGCACCTCGTTCCTCTTGGGCAGGATCATGGTGAGAGGACCTGGCCAGAGGGCTTCGGCCAGGAGCCTGGCTTTGGGCGGAAAGGATAAGGCCACCATGTCGATATCGGCGAGGTTCGCTATATGGACGATGAGTGGATCGAAGGCTGGGCGGGCCTTGGCCTCGAATACGCGGGCTACCGCTATGGCGTTGAAGGCATCGGCGCCGAGGCCATAGACGGTTTCGGTAGGTATGGCGACGAGCTTGCCCGCGGCCAGTGCCGCCCCGGCTTTTCTGAGGCTTTCGTCGCTCGAATCCAGCATTTCCATCGGGGCTGATGGTATCGTTTTGCCTACTTTATGGCAATGACCCGCCATTCGGCGCCGGCTGATGCCTGACCCAGGTACTCCGCGAGGCGAGCGCAAGCCGATTCGAGATCGGCATTTTCTGCGCCAACCGGGGCATAGATGAAGGCGACGGCCGAGGAGGCTCCAGGAAAGATCTTTGTGGCCATGGAATCGCGCACAGGGTTGGCGGTGGGGGTATAGACGCCGGCGCTGGCTCCCTCGGCACGACGGCAGACGCAGAGAAGGTCGGCGAGGTCGATTGTCTGGCCGCCGGCGTTGAAGATGTAGTTCTCGCCGGCGCGGGCGCGGCGCAGTATGAGGTCGGAGCCTGCCTTTTCGAGGTCGATGATGGAGATGGGATAGCCTGAGACCAGGCTGACGACATTGACCGCATCGACAAAGTGATTGACGGAAGGAAAGTCGTCTTCCAGAAGGGCTTGGAGAAGATATTCGCTGGAGGGTTTGGCCCTGCCCGCGGGCTTGTAGGCGCCATGGCGCAGCATGGAGCGTACGGCTGCCTTGCGGCTTGCCGAGACGAGGGCTTCGCCCTTGGTTTTTGCGTCAGCGAGGGCATCGACGAGGGTCTTATCGTAACTTCCCTCCGTTGAGGCCGCCGACCAGTCGAGGCCTTTTACCTCCACAACGCCTATGCTCAGGCCCTTCAGGCTTTCGTCGGCATCGAAGATAAGTTGTGTGTCCATTACGTCTCCCCGCTTTTTGGTTTGCAATTTTTCCTTCTCTATACTACTCTATCCGCGAGGAGGAACTCCACCGTGCTCAAATTTCTCAAGCAGCCGATGATGCGTCGAGTTCTCTACGCTCTCGTGCCCATATATCTTTATTCGATATGGATGTACGGCTATAGAGCCCTGCTCTCTGCCCTTGTCGTCTTCATCCTCGGCATTGGGACGGAGTGGGTTTTTGAGCGAAAAAAATCGGGCAAGGTGAGCGAAGCTGTCCTCGTCACCTGCGCCCTCTACGCCATGGCATTCCCGCCCAGAACGCCGCTCTGGATGCTGGGAGTGGGTATCGTCTTCGCCGTGGCCATGGGCAAGAGCGTGTACGGCGGTTTTGGCCGCAACATCTTCAACCCGGCAGTGACAGGACGAGCCTTCGTCTACATCTCCTTCGCGATTGCCCTTTCGGCCTCCTATACGAGCTTAGGGAACTTCGGCATCGGCGCCGTCGACGCCCTGGCCTCGGCGACACCGCTGGCGGCCATGCGGTCCGGCCAGAGCGTGGGCATCCTGAACCTCCTCCTGGGGCAGCGCACGGGTGCCATGGGTGAAGGCATGGTGCTGCTCGTGGCCGCGGCGGCGGTCTACCTCGTCGCCACGAAGACGGCGAGCTGGCGCATCATTGTTTCGTCGATAGCAGCCGCCGCCGCGCTGAACGCGGCACTTTTCTACAGCGGCGTCGCCCGGGCCCTGCCCATGGAGAGCCTCCTCGCCGGTTCCTTCCTCTTTGTCACCGTCTTCATGGCCACCGATCCCGTTTCGGCACCCAAGCGACCGCTTTCCCACTACCTCTACGGCGCCCTTATCGGTGCCACCGTCGTCGTAATACGCACGTTTTCGGCCTTTTCCGAGGGCACAAGTTTCGCCATCCTTTTCGGCAACACCTTTGCCACCCTCATCGACATGGGCGTCGACGGCATGAAGAAGCCCGCCGCCCCGGCGAAGGGAGGCGCGAAATGAAGCTGAAGAAAGAATCGATAGGCTACGTCGTCGTCTTCACCTTCGTGGCCTGCGCAGCCTTTATGGTTCTTCTCGCCGTGGCCAACCAGGCAACCCTCGGGCAGGTGGAAGCCAACCGGCGATATGCCTCACACTATGCCGTCCTGAAGGCCTTCGGCCTCGCCGACCTTACCACCTCCAAGGGCGATGTCGAATCAGGCTACGCGAGCCTCGTGAAGGAGCTTCCCGAGCCTGCTCCCGGCATGGCCGCCTATTCAACGATAATCGAAGGCGCGCCTTTTGTGGCGGTGAAGATCACGAATGCCGGCCTCTGGGGTCCGATTACGGCCATCCTGGCCGCCGATCCCCAGGCTGAGCGCATCAGGGGCTTCGAGCTTCTCGATCAGCAGGAGACGCCGGGCCTCGGCGGCCGCATTGGCGAACCCTGGTTCAGCGCGCAGTTCACCGGCGAAAAAGTGGCTGCAGACGGAAAAATCGCCGTCTCCCAGGGATCGGGCAAAGGTGATCCCGACAAGGAGAATTCGCGGGTGGACGCCGTCACCGGCGCAAGCCGCACCTCGGACTTCGTGCAACGTCTGGTGATCAACGCCCTCGCTGCCGTGAAGCAGATTGGAGGCAGCCTATGAGCGCCATGAGCCCCGCCAGAAAAGTGTTCAAGGACGGACTCTGGACCAACACCCCGATTTTCGTCCAGGTCTTGGGTATCTGCTCGACCCTCGCCGTCACCAACAATCTCCGAAACACCCTGATAATGGTCCTCGGCGTCACCTTCGCCACGGCCATGGGCAGCCTGACTCTCTCTTTTATCAAGGATTTCATGCCCCGCAAGGTGCGCATGATCATCACGGTTCTCATCCATTCCTTCTACGTCATCATCGTGGACATTCTCCTGAAAGCCTACGCTCCCGCCATTTCCAAGCAGTTGGGACCTTACGTTGGCCTCATCATCACGAACTGCATTCTGATGGGCCGCGCCGAAGCTTTCGCGATGAGCAACAAGCCCTGGCTTTCCTTCCTGGACGGCCTGGCGAACGGCCTCGGCTATGGCTGGGTTCTCGTTGGCCTGGCACTCATCAGGGAATTCCTCGGTTTCGGTTCCGTCCTCGGATTCAAGGTTGTCGGCGAAAGCTTCACCCCCTGGACGATCATGGTTATGGCGCCCTCGGCCTTCTTCCTCGTCGCCCTGGCACTATGGGCAGCCAACGCCTTCAAGGCCAAGGCCGCAGCCACAAAGAAAGGAGCGAAGTGATATGAACGCGCCAAGTGTAGGACTACTTCCTCTTTTCCTGGCGAGCATTCTGACGAGCAATATCCTCCTCGCCAACTTTCTGGGAACATGCTCGTTCATCTCGATTTCCAAGGATTTCAAGAGCTCAATGGGCTTGGGTGTCGCGGTCACCATGGTGATTGGCCTCTGCTCGGCCATCTGCTGGGCCGTGCTCAACTATATGATCAAGCCGCTCGGCATCGAATATCTCTCCTTCATCATCTTCATCATCGTGATCGCGGGTGTGGTGCAGATGCTCGAGATGATCATCGACCGTTTCTCGCCTTCCCTCTATATGGCCCTGGGCATCTTCCTTCCCCTCATCACCGTCAACTGCGCCGTCCTCGGCGTCATCCTCTTCATGCAGATCCGCAGCTACAGCTTCCTCCAGGCCGTCGTCTTCGGCTTCGGTTCAGGCGCCGGCTGGTGGCTTGCGATCATGCTCCTCGCCTCCATCCGCACAAAGCTGGACAAGAACACGGCCATTCCGGCCGGCTTGAAGGGCACGGGTATAACCCTCATCACCATCGGCTTTATGGCGATGGCGTTCATCGGCTTTTCCGGCATGATAGCCGTACAGTGAGGGAGGAAGAATGAGCCCACTACTTGTCGGCCCCCTCGCCGTAGCTGGCGTATCGACCGTTCTCGCCTT
>PGXP01000138.1 GCA_002839205.1 Spirochaetae bacterium HGW-Spirochaetae-9 | reverse complement strand
GGCTCTGATAGCCTTCAAGGTCGACATTCCAGCCCTTCGACTCGAGGTCGGAGCAGCGGAAAAGATGCCATAGTTCCGAACGCAGTTCGCGTGCGGCGAGGAAGTTGCCAGGGCTTGGATCAAGCCCGAGGGCTTGAGCTATCGATTTTGTTCGCAGGCGTTTTTTGCCTCCATCGCCCTTTTCTGTATATGGGCAGCTCAAGGCAATTTTCCCCGCGCTGCGTTTCCAGCAGTTGTTGAAAAAGATGAGGACTCTGTCTTCCTCACCCCTGCCGTTCGAGTAGGCGAATACATTTTCGTCCACATGGCCGTCGTCGGTGATGAAGTCAAAAAGATGGAAATGTTCCACTTCGGCGAAGAGTTTTCTCATCCTGAGAAGGGGGAAAATCTCCTTTTCGTGGCGGGCAACAAGGGCCAGATCGGGTTTTTCGTCCCTGTAGGCCTTCGTGTATTCCATCCCGTATTTTTCGGTGAGCCCCTCTATCTGCCCATGGCCGATCATGGGCATGCCGGGCATCGTCGCCAGCATGGTGCAGATGCCGAAATACTTGTCGCCCGAGCCGAACTGGGCTATGGCCGTCTGCTCATCGGGGTTGCTCATAAAATTGACAAAGCGCTTCAGTATTTCCTTGTCGAACTCCTGGGTATTCCTGATGGTGAGCCTGTACAGGGAATTCTTCTCGTCCTTGAGCATGTTCATGAAGGCTGAATTGTAGACCCTGTGCATGCCAAGGGTGCGGGTGAAGTAGCCTTCCATCATCCAGAATGCTTCGGCGAGGAGGAGGGTGTCGGAGGCTTTTTCGGCGCATTCATCCACCACTTCCCGCCAGAACTCGTGGGGGATGGCTTTGTCGAAGGCCTCATCGGGCATGGAGTGCTCGGCGCGGGAGGGGATGGCGCCGCCTGCGCCGGGAGCCGGATACCAGAGCCTCCGCACGTGCTGCTTGGCCAGCACCATGGCGGCGTCGAAGCGGATGATGCTGAAATGGCTGGCGACGTGGAGGATTTTCTCCCTTACGGCGGCTCGGGCTTCGGGGTTGAGGAAGTCGATCTGGGCGGTGTCGTTCCAGGCCATGCCCGTACCGTCGTTGCCGTGGGAGATGTAGCGCACTTTCCCGCTTCGCCTGTCCAGGCGCTTGAAGACGACGGCGGCGTCGGTTTTGGTGTAGTAGTGGTCTTCGAGCCACAGGCCAATGGACTGATCGGCCGAAAGGTCGGGGCCGTTGAAGCTGTAGCCGGGGTAGGGGCAATGGTCGGAGCCTATGAAGAGCTCAGGTCTTTCCCTCACCCATGACGAGTCCATTCCGGTATGGTTGGGCACCATGTCGGCCGCGAGCCTGATGCCGCGCCACAGGCAGCGGCTCCTGAGGCTGTCCAGGGCTTCCCAGCCGCCGAGTTCGGGGGCGATGTCGTAGTCGAAGAGGGAGTATGCCGAGGCGGCCGCTTCGGGATTGCCGCAGTAACGCTTGATCTTTTCGCTCGCCGGGCTTCGCTGCCAGATGCCGATGAGCCAAAGGCCATTGATGCCGCGCGCGGCTATGGTGTCGAGTTCCTGGTCGGGAATCTCGTCGAGCCGGCGGATAGGCTTTCCATGCGTCTCGGAGAGCTGGTGCAGCCAGACAAGGGCATTCTTCGCAAGGAGGACGAGGGAAGGCATCCAGTCTTTGTCCTGGGTGAACTTTTCGTATTCGTGGGGCGCCGAGCTGTATCGGTATGCCGCCACCGGACCAGGACCCGGCGGGAAGCGCGGTGTCTCCTCTTCCCTTATGAGGTCGAGGCTTTTAAGGATGCGAAGGCCTATCTCATCGAAGCTTGCACCCCAGTTTTCCCGTATCCAGGTGAGCTGGGATTCGAGGGAGTCGGGCGCGGCCTTGGCAGGCATGCGGAGCAATTCGATCAGGTTGACGGCGTTCCCGGCTGGACCGAAGGGGGGCAGAGAGCGGCTGGCGGTTTCGATAGCCTCGAAGGCTTCCCTGTATAAGGTCTTTGCGCCTATGGTTTCAGGCATCATCATGCTTGTGCGCAGGCCGTCGTCGAAAAGGAATCTGAAGGGCGCGAAGGCCTGGTTTTCATTGGCGAGCTTGAGGAGCATGAGTTCCTCGAAGGCGAGCGCCTTGTTCGATACGCTCGGGCCCCCCTCCTTTATCGAGGATCTGCCTTCGAGCCAATCGTCGATACCGGCGGTACCCCTGTACACTTCGCGCGGGGGAAACTGGGCGCTGAATTCGCGCAAAAGGACATCATATTCGGCCTGACCGATTGCAGCGACGACAGAAGAGGAAAGCCTTTCGATGACGTCGGGCAGAACCCGTTCACGATAGATGCCGATGACAATGTGGAGTATTTCGTCGATAAGCCCCATGGCGTTGAGACGGCCGGCGCTCAACTTAGTGCTGTCCTGCCCGGCTACCTTCTTCATCCCGCGCAGCTTGTCGGCGAGGCTTCGGGCGGCCGTGAAGTCCGGTATGATGAGATTGCCTGTCGTTCTGAAGAAGGCAGAGCTTACCCCCAGCGCGGAACGGATGGCGGCATGGATGTGGAACTCCATCATCCTGTCGCCCTCAGGCCGCGGCCTGCCGCCGTTCTCGAGTTTTTTCAGGACACAGGTAAACGGGGAGCCGTGCTGGATTCTCATATCGCAAATATAGCTCCGCCGCCCGCCTCGCACAAGCGCAAATAAAGCTTAACAAGGCAGGGGGGATCTGCTATACTTACACAACCACAACGGGGGTAAAAATGTCAGTCTCGGTTGAGCACGACAAGCGCAAGGAAGAAATTCTCGATAAGGCTCTCGATGTCTTCGTCATGGAAGGCTACAAGGACACGACATTCCAGAAAATCGCCGAGCGCTGCGGCATCACGCGGACAATCCTCTACCTCTATTTCGACAATAAAAAAGAAATATTCTCATCCTGCATCAAGCGGTTCATGGGCGGTCTGGAGAGCGAGATAAGGCACATCGCGGAGGGAAAAGGGACAAAGAGCGCCGACAAGCTCGTTGCCATCGGCGATCTGGTGGTGAAACTCTGCGCCGAGGAATCCAAGCTTCTCTCCATTGTGCTGGACTATCTGCTCAAGCTGAAGCTGGCTGGCGGGGATCCCGATGAACGTGTACGGCGAAGGACGGTGCGCATGCGCCATATCCTCGCGATGATCATAATAGAAGGCAAAAAAAGGGGCGAGTTCCCCCCTGATATTTCGGGAAAGGCCACCAGCGAACTCTTCTATGCTCTCATAGAAGCCGCGGTATTCAGGATAACGGTGCTTGGACAGAAGGATGCATCCAGGCTGTCGGATGCCCTCAGGCTTCTCGCGTCAAATATGAGACGTGCGCCGTAAGCTCACTGGATGGATTGGCCTTTCTCTTGTGCGAGGCCCATGCGGATTTTCCCGAGCATCGATGTCCGCGCTATCACCTTGGCGGTGAAGAGGCTCGTTATATTCCGCTCGTAGTTGAGAATCCTTGAGATGTAGCCGAGGGTGATCACCGGGGCACCTCGTTGGGATACCCGTGTTCTGCCCGCATTGTACATGGCCAAGGCCGATACCTCGTTGCCCGAAAGATCCAGTACCTGCCTGAAGTACCCAATGCCCTCGCTCGCGTTGCGGGCGGGATCGAAGATTTCAGATTCGGTGAGATCGGGGAAGGAGGAGGAGTTGAGCTGGAAGAGGCCCCTGTCGACCGATGTGGCGTTCAAACTCTTGGCCGTGGGATCGAAGCGACTTTCTTCGTAGGCGATAGCGAAGGCAAGGCTCGCGGGAACCTTGTGCTTGACCGCATTGTCAAGGATGGCAACGGCTATCGTTCTGGATTTGGTGAGCGATGTGAAAAAATCCACGACGCTTTTTTTCGTTCCCTCATTTTTATAATAGGCGGCAATAGTATCATCCCCGCCCTTTTCATCGATGCTCATCGGCAACTTGTCGGCGTTGGCGGCGAGAGCGAGAATCTCGCTGTCAAGCTGCAGGTTCACCGATGGGGAGGGGGTGCAGGCAGCGAAGGCGAGCCCTGCAATGAGGGCTAAAAACACCGCTCCCTTGGCGCGCAGAGGCGTGTAGGAAAGCAACTTCAAATAATAACTCCTTGCATGGAAAGGGGTAAATCCTTTCTTACGCGTAGTTCGTCTATTTTTCCGGAATGAGGCGATATGGTCAAGGGGGTGGCGCGGCAGGGCTGGCGGCCCTGCCGCGCCACCCCCCGAAGCCTGCATTTTTACGAGGATGCACCCTTAACAAAACAGCGATTTGCGCCCATACTTGCCTCATGCAGACTGATTCCATCCGCGTGATCGTGACCGGCGGCACCTTCGACAAACATTACGACGAGATCAAGGGTGAACTCACCTTCAGGGAGAGCCACTTGCCTGAAATCCTCACGAGGGCGCGGGTGAAGGTACCGGTGATGGTCGAAATGAACCAGCTCATAGACAGCCTCCAGATGCAGGATGAGAACCGGGCATCGGTGCTCCTGTCCTGCCGGAACTCCGCGGAGCGCCTGATCATCATAACCCACGGCACCGATACGATGACGACGACAGCTTCCCTCCTTGGCCGGGCAGGCCTGGACAAGACGATTGTTCTCACCGGAGCCATGGTTCCTTATCAGGTTCTCGACTCGGATGCTCTCTTCAACTTTGGCACCGCCTTCTGTGCCGTCCAGCTGCTTCCGCGGGGCGTGTTTATCGTCATGAACGGACGCGTCTTTTCCTGGGACAATGTAAGGAAAAACAGAACTCTCGGCGAATTCGAAACGCTGGGGGATTCCTGACAGAATGATGGAAGTGCATCGACCGTATCCTGACCCTTCTTATTGACGATAATCGCTGACCTGACGTACACTTCGGCCCATGATCACGATCCACGAACTGCGCAGCACATATATTGAGTTTTTCAAGGCAAAGGGCCACGTCGAAATCAGCGGCAAGTCGCTTATTCCGGAAAACGATCCCTCCGTACTTTTCACGACGGCGGGGATGCATCCCCTTGTTCCCTATCTCCTCGGAGAGGCACACCCTTCGGGCAAAAGGCTCACCGACTATCAGAAATGCATACGAACCGGCGATATAGAGGAAGTGGGAGATGAAAGCCATCTCACCTTCTTTGAAATGCTCGGCAATTGGTCATTGGGCGACTATTTCAAGAAGGAATCGATAACCTATTCCTGGG
>PGXP01000137.1 GCA_002839205.1 Spirochaetae bacterium HGW-Spirochaetae-9 | reverse complement strand
ATTGGTAGTTTCCCGGCCATTGTTTCCTTCCGGCCTTCAGTCTATCAGGGGACATTTCTACTGTGCTCTACGGGGGACATTATCGCTGTGCGTTAACATAAAAAAGGGCAAAACCTTCGAGGTATTTGCCCTTTTCAGATCGCTTCGAGTGCGACTATTGTTTCTTGAAGGTTCTCGAGATCATGGCGGGATCCATCTCCCACGCCGATTTTTTGAGCTCACGGCCAGGCCTGAAGCCGGCAACGCCATGATCCTGAACCGACACAATTTCGCCGGTTTTAGGATTCCTGGCCTTGGATCTTCCTTTCCGAAGTTTGACCTCAAAAGTGCCGAAACCGCGCAGTTCAACAATCCTGCCGCTCAGGATGGCTCCTTTTATCTCCGAGAAAAGCCCATCGATCAGCTCATGGATCTCTTTGCGCGTTGTTTTGCTCGAAGGAGAGAGGGTCGCGTACAGGGCATCGATCAATTCAGCCTTGGTAAGTTTTTCTGCCATTTTACTTGTACTCCAATGAACCAGAATACCGGCGAGGCCGGGCATCGTCGGTGGAAAATCCCCTAACTACCAGCAAGAAGACCGCTCAGGCGCCGAGTCTGTTCACAAGCTTCTGCATCCTGGATTTCTTGCGCGCCGCGGCATTCTTTTTGACGATTCCCTTGCGTGCAGCGGTATCGATACGCTTGATCATATCGAGGAGCGCTTCCTTAGCGACAGGCGCGTCTTTCTTTTCGGAAGCCGCAACAACTTTCTTGGCAGCAGTACGTATGGCGCTCTTTACGCCCTTGTTCCTTATGCGGCGTTTCTCATCCTGTCGCATTCTTTTCTCGGCAGACAGATTCTTCGTGCTCAAAGGGAGTCCTCCCGGAATGATTTTCGATTCGTTACGAACCGGTTTAATCAGGTAATTCGACTAGGAAAACTAGCAGAGAGCGACGATGATGTCAAGACAGCAATTGACGCCAAGGCCGCAATCTGATTAAATAGGATAACGAATTAGCCAGTTTTCAGAGAAAACAACAGTGAATAGTATAATCATAGCCGTCATACTGACCGCCTACGCGTTTTGGGAAATTCAATTGCTCCTCTTTGTGATTCTGGCTCCCCGGAAAGCAGCCAAGCGAAAGACCCTCATTCTTGAAGATAAGGCCATCGGTATTATCTTTGCGATGTTCCGCTCCTACAGGGGTTTTCGCGTCCAGTTCGAAAACCATCTCGAGGAAAGTCTGCCCGAGCGTTTTATCGTCGTGTCGAACCATCAGAGCCTTTTGGACATTCCCATTCTCATGCATCTTTTACCACATGGCCGGCGTGCCCGCTTTGTGGCCAAACAGGAACTGGCATGGGGGATACCCCTCATTTCGCTTCTTTTACGCAGTTCTGGGCATTGCCTTGTGCGGCGCAAGGGAGATGCGCTCCAGGCGGTGCGGAGCGTGAGCGCAATGTCCAAGCGATGCAAAAAGGAAGGGACGATTCCCGCTATTTTCCCTGAGGGTACACGTTCAAGGACGGGGAATCTCGGCGTCTTCCATTCGGCAGGTTTCAGGAAGATACTTGAAGTTGAACCTCTTCCCGTCCTCGTCGTGGCCATGGAAGGCGGATCACAGGTGGCAAAACTCGGGGATTTTTTCAGGCGATTCGGAAAAACGCCGTATTCCGCCCGTTTCCTCGCACTCCTCCCGGCTCCAAAGAGCAAAAAGGAAGCGTTGGCGACACTGGAAACGGCGCGTGACATGATAGAGAGATCTTTGGAAATGGAGAGAGGGAAGGCAACCCTCGAGTCTGGCAGCCGAAGCTGATCAGCTGAAATCGCTGGGCTTGCGTTCGATGCGTTTACATTTTTCGCATTCGGCGATGTTCTTCACTTTACCGTTTTCGAAAATTGTCTTCATTTTAACTTCGCCGCCGCAGGGGCAGTAGAAGTGGTGTGTGCTGCTGGACGTACGTGCGTTCTTGCTAACCTGTGCCATTACAATCTCCTTGAAAATACGAGATACAATATACGCTGGACAGGCACAATGTCAACCTTTCACGGAGGGTGCAAAAAAAGACCGCCGGGTAAGGAGGAATACCCGGCGGTCAACGCAAAAGAAGGTGCATGAAGAGCTTATCGCTGTCGTCCTGCATTATTAAAAATAACGCATTTTGGGAAAAGTTACCAATGAATCTGGAAAATATTTAATTTTTTCCAGACTTTCCCCAGCGCCTCCACGATCAGGTTTTTTCGGAAGCCTCTGTTCTTGACGACACCCGTTTTGAAATCCCTTGCCGCATAGCCGATACCTATCTCCTTTTTGCGGGCCTGCTTGAGTTCGTCCCAATGCTGTACAAGGAAAAGGTAGAGATCGGCGCTCGTCCTCCCCGGAAAGAGGGACAGTATATTCTCCTCCCTAACGGCGAGGACGATAGGTGAATATACATTTTCATGCCAGGAAAGGAGAGCGCTGGCAAAATCAATTTCCAGGGATTCATCCTGGTTGAGAAAATACTTGTGCACAGCGATATGCTCGCGGATGGTGTCGTAACGGCCTGGTTCAGAAAAGGTCAGGTCATCCTTGCCGGTTGTCTGGACGTATTTCGTTTCGGCGAAAAACAATCGTTTTTCGTATCCGATTATGGCCTGCTTCAGTTCGTCCATACCCATCTTCGGCTCGAGTTGGATTTTTGCCTGGAGAGAGACAACCTCAGCGTCGATCTCCATCTGCCCGAGGGAGCGAGCCACCGAAACCCTGTGGTTACCGTCCCGCACAAAATAAAGCCCCCCCATTTCGTACAGACGCACTGGAGGCAGGTTGACATCCTGATAGTGGGTTTTGTCTATGCTCACCCATCGCTGGCGCAAATAGTCCTTGCGCGGCAGGAAGTGCCTATTGAAGTCCCTGTAGCGCCCTTCGCTTCCGACAATTTTTTCAAGGGGGACGGTGGCAAGCCCTGTGTAGGTTTCGCCCTCGGGCTGGAGCAATTTTTTTGCCGCATCGAAGGGAAGGAGTTCTTCACGCGAAGGAGAGAAAATATTGTATAGCCGCGAAAGCAATGCCCTCGCCTGCGCCTTCTGGAAGTCGTGTTGAGCCGCATCGTCTAAAAGTGTGGTGGCCATTATTTTCCCAATTCCATGGTCAGAACACGGTGTCCATAAACATTGACGATGGCTGTTTCGCCATATTTTTCCTGCCTCGCTTGCCTGCTGTCGTAGACATGGATATGTCCATGGACAAAATAGCTGGGAGCGGCAAGATGTATCAGCCAGTTGAAGGCGGTAAACCCCTGGTGGCATCGGTCGCCTGCGTCGTGGATGCCCCGAGGAGGAGCGTGGGCGAGGATAATGTCTACGCCGCGACCTTTCAGGAGCCTGCGCGCAAGGAGGAGAGGCGCAAGGAGGAGGAGCTTTAGTTTCATCGAGGCGTCGGAGTACTGGTTGACGCCGCCGTTGTAGAGCATCGACCCCGGGATGCCCAGGACGGAGATTCCGGCTTCCTTGCGTATGCCGAAGGAGAGGCGGCCGAGTCCCGTCCTGTCTCTTTCCTGCATGTTTTCGATACTAAGGCCGCCGGAAATCCAATTTCCGGAGGCGCGATCGTCAGGGTCGTGATTGCCTGCCACCGATATCATAGGCCTGTTCAGCATCGAGGCGATAAATCCGAGATATTCGCCGGGCAGGTCGCCCGCCGAAAGTATGAGATCTATGTCGCCAAAACGTTCGCGAATCGAGGATGAATAGACGAGAAGATCGACTTCATCGGCCACGCAGAGGATCTTCAGGGTTTTCACACCGGTATTCTTCCTACCATGCGGTAGAGGCTCGTCCTGTCCAACCTGACCCAGATGGGCCTGCCATGGGGGCAGCGGGGGAAGGGGAGGACAAGGGCCTTTTCGATGAGGACTTTGGCAGCTGAATCGTCCAATGGTTCTCCGTCCTTGACGGCGGCATGGCAGGCTATGCTGGCCATGATACCCTTGGCGGGATTGTCGTCGAGGTTGCCTTCCTTGAAAGCGTCCATCAGGGCTGGCATGCCCTTGTCTCCTAAAAACGAGGGTATGCCGCTGACGATAAAGCTTGAATTAGAAGCCTCTATCCTGTAGCCCATCCTCTCCAGCTCGGGGAGGGCTTTTTTGAGCCTGGCTTCCTCGCCGTCGCTCTCCCCTTCGAACACGAAAGGGACGAGGAGTGGCTGGCTGGTCGATGTTCCAGCAGTGATTTCATCATAGAGGATGCGCTCATGCGCGGCATGCTGATCGAGGATAAAAAGCTCATCTCCCTTCGCAAAGACGAGGAAGGGGCCGAAGGCTCGCCCGAGATAATGGAATGAGGAGGTGTCGCTGATCTCGACTCCGGAGCCGGCTTCCCGCTGTGAGGCAGCCCAGCCGCTCGATGGATTGTGGACAGTGGTCTGCAGCCTATCCCAAAAGGCTCTGTCCGCCGCGGAGTTGGCGAAGGCGCCTCCTGGACCTATAGCGTAGGTACCTGGCTGAGGGTTGAATCCAGGAAAACTGCTCTCCCTAGCGATGCTTGTCGACATGTCGGAGGGACCTGACCCCAGGACGGAATGGAGCTGTGCGCGAAGACCTGAATAGAAGCCGGATTTCATGGGCTCGGGGTTCTTTATCCTCACCTCGCGCTTTGCGGGATGGATGTTGAAATCGGCCTGCGACGGATCGATCTCGATGAAGAGGAAGGCGCAGGGCTTCATGCCGCCGGGAAGATACTCGGAGAAGGCATATTCCAGGCTGCCAAGGAAACCCCACTCGGGAACTCTGCGTCGGTTGACGAAAACTTGGAGGTATTTCCTGTCTTTCCTGTGGAATGAGGGATCGGCGTAGACCGTTGTGAAGGATGCTCCGCCAGCCTCGATTTCGTAACGCGACAGGATGGTTCTGGGTATTTCGCGGTAGAGGAGGGCGATGCGCTCTTCGAGGCTGGCGGCGGGATAGCGTTCGCTTTCGGTGCCCGAGCCCCAGCTGAAGGTTATGCCCGGGTGGGCGAGTGCGCGTTCGACGAAGACTTGCCGGCAGAGGAGGGCTTCCGAAGGGGGGCGTTTGAGGAACTGCCGCCGCGCTGGAAAGCTCCCGAAAAGACCCTTTACGGTCACCGTCGTGCCATCACGGGAGGCTACGGGCTCGAGGGAAGGTTCCCCGGCTGTCTCCTGCCTGAGTCGCCAGGCAGTTTCGGAGCCAGGTTCTTTGCTTGTCATCTCCAGCC
>PGXP01000136.1 GCA_002839205.1 Spirochaetae bacterium HGW-Spirochaetae-9 | reverse complement strand
CTGGCCGGTGAGTGGGTCGAATTTGCGGATGCGCGCCACTGTATCGAAGTCCAGTTCGATTCGGTAGGCTTCCTCGAGGTAGGCGGGATATATTTCGATGAGATCGCCGCGCACCCTGAAGCGGCCCCTCTCGAGAACCATGTCGTTCCGCTCATACTGGAGGTTGATCAGGTTCCGCTTGAGAGTCTCCAGGTCGATCAGCTTCCCCTTGTCGATATAGATGCGCATCTCGCGATAGAGGTCGGGCGAGCCCAGGCCGTAGATGCAGGAAACCGTGGCCACGATGATGACGTCGCGCCGCTCCATAAGGGCTGCCGTGGCCGAGAGCCGCATCCGGTCGATCTCGTCGTTGATGCTCGAATCCTTCTCGATATAGAGGTCTTTGGACGGAACATAGGCCTCAGGCTGGTAATAGTCGTAGTAGGAGACGAAATACTCTACCGCGTTGTCGGGGAAAAAGCCCTTGAATTCGCGGTACAGCTGAGCCGAGAGGGTCTTGTTGTGCGAGATGACGAGAGTCGGAACCTGGAGTTCCTCTATGACCTTGGCCATCGTAAAGGTCTTGCCCGATCCCGTGACGCCCTTGAGCGTCATGTACCGTTCGCCCGATTTTACCGCATCCACGAGGCTGCGGATGGCGCTCCCCTGGTCGCCTGAGGGCTCGAAGGGAGCCACTACCCTGAATGGTTTCATCCTCTATCCTTATTCTTGCGAGCTTTGTTCGGTGAGGGTGACGGTGGTCTTCATTTTCTGTCCGCCCCGATAGAATTCCACCTCCACTTTTTCGCCGGGCTTGTTGTCCTCGAGGGCTGTGTAGAGATCGGCGATGCTGCCCGTGACTTTGCCGTCAACGCTGGTGATGATGTCCCCTCCCACCCTGAAGGTGGACTGGCCGTAACGGACGGCTGTCGTGCCGCCCTTGAGTCCCGCCTTCGCGGCGCTCCCTCCCTCCTTGATCGCCGAGACGAGCAGCCCTTTCTCGACGGGCGCAGCGCTTCCCGACTGCTTGAGATAGCTCGTGAGGGCGGGGAAAAGCTGGATTGCGTCCATCTCAATCCAGCCCCGCTTCACCTTGCCTGTCTTGATGAGCTCGGGCACGATGCGCACTGCCGTGTCGACGGGGATGGCGAAGCCGATGCCGACGGAGCCCCCCGATGAGGAGTAGATCATCGTGTTGATGCCTATCATCTGGCCTGCGGCGTTGAAGAGTGGCCCGCCCGAATTGCCCGGGTTGATGGAGGCGTCGGTCTGGATCATGTTCTGTAGCACCGTGGTGTTGTCCTTCTGGATGGGTCTGCCGAGCCCCGAGACTATGCCCTGGGTGAGGGTGCGCTCGAAGCCGAAGGGGTTGCCTATGGCCAGCACTTTCTGCCCGACCTTGAGATTGGCAGAAGATCCCAGGGGTATAGGCCTGAGGTTATGGTTCGCTGGAGGCGAAAACTTGATGACAGCGAGGTCGTTCTGGGGATCGCTTCCGATGATCGAGGCTTCGTACTGGCTTCCATCGGCCAGGTTGACGAAAAGCTTGTATGCCCCTTCCACGACATGGTAATTGGTGAGTACGTAGCCTCGGGCGTCGATGATGGAGCCGGAACCCGAACCGCCGCTCTGGGGCACGGGCTCGAAGAACCAGTTGACGTTGACGATCTCGGTGGTGATGTTGACGACAGACTCGTTGTACCGGGCGTAAAGGCTGATGTTCTCGTTCTCGTCCTGGGTATAGGCCGGAAGGGCTGAACCCTGGAAATCGGCGGGAGTGGCCTGCGGCGCGGATATTGCCGCCTGAGGCAGGCCAAAGGCTGTATCGGCCAGGACAGGCGCCGCTCTGCCGCCAAACAGGCCGCTCTTCGCGATGAGGTAGGCCGAGCCGAGGATCAATGCCGAAGCCCCAATGGCGGCACAAGTCAAGCCAATGTACATTTGCCGCCTGGAATACAGTTTCATGGGAGTTTCCCTCTCAAATGGATATCAGACGAAGGTGAGCTTGCCGGCAGCCTCTTCTTCAGCCCTGGCGAGCATAAAAAGATAGTCGGAGAGCCTGTTCAGGAATTTGCGAAGTTCACTCGAAACTTCTTCTCTTTTGGCCAGGGCAACCACCCTGCGCTCTGCCCTCCTGGCAATGGTTCGGGCCAAGTCGAGTGCAGCCGAACCGGCCGTCATGCCAGGCAGGACAAATCCCTTCAGGGGGATTCTCTCCTCGATGGATGTCGTTCTTGCGGAAAGCTTTTCCTCATCCTTGGCCGTTATGGGTCGGTCGAAGGCAACGCCAACCGAGGCGAGTTCACCCGCAACGCGAAAGAGAATACGCTGAAGGTCCTCGATGGCATAGAGCACCTCATCCTGGAGACAGAGATGCCGGGCGACGCCAAGTGCCGATGATAGTTCATCGATAGTGCCATACGCCTCAACCCTGAGATCGTCCTTGGCTATCCTCTCACCCGACCAGAGTCCGGTATCCCCTTCGTCCCCTGTCCGCGTTATAATACTCATGCCTTAAACATAACGCTTGGAATTCGCTTTCATCAAGTCGGTACAAAAGGCCGAAGGTTACGGTAAATGGATCAAGATAACCTGATCATCGTCTCCGAGCCCTGCCCCTACCTCCCCGGAAAGACAGCGACTGCGGAAGTGCTCCAAACATCGAAAGGCCTCGACCATTACGAGGAACTCATACCCCAGGGATGGCGACGCTCCGGAAGCATTCTGTATCGCTACCGATGCGAAGGCTGTTTCCGCTGCATCCCCATCAGGATTCCAGCTTCGCAGATCGATGGCGGAAAGCGTCTCTCCCGCCTCCTCAACCTCAACAGCGACCTCAGCCTCAACCTTCTTCCATCACGGTTCAACCTGGAACACTTTAGACTGTATGAAAAATATATCAGGGCGCGGCATCCCGAGACGGAATTTTCAGATGAGGTGGGCTACAGGGATATGATAGATTCACCCCTGACGGCTATCACGGAGTATCGAGACACCGGAGGCAAACTCTGCGGCGCAGGCATAGTCGACGTCCTACCTATGGGCCTTTCGTCCGTCTATTTCATCTTCGATCCCGATGAAGGGAGGCGAAGCCTGGGCTATTACTCGGTATACCTTGAATCAGCCCTGGCTCTGAGTATGGGGAAAACCTACTACTACATGGGCTTTTGGGTTCCGGGGGCTCCGAAGATGGATTACAAGGCCGACTTCCAGCCTTTCCATCTCGCTGTTGGTCGGGGAAGTTCTCCATGGATGGAATTCCATGATAAAACCCATGCCCTGGACTGGCTTTCAACGTCATCGCAGCGTTGACTTTCAACCCCTATCATGGTACCGTAGCCAACATTACTGTTTTAAGACTGTTTTCAGAAGGAAAACTATGGCATCCCAGATCAGCAATCCCGACGGCGCCGCCGAAACCAAGAAAGCTTCCAAGAAAGTTGCCAAGCGCGGCATCAAAAATCCCTTCGTGTACGGCGGAACGATCGTCATCCTGATAATCACCGTCATCGCCTTCGTATTTATCCCCTCCCTCGGTGGGGGTATGGGTTCCTCCGGTACAGCCCCGAAGTTTGGAAGCTGGGACGGCAAACCTATCACCTACACCTCGGGTTCATACTTCGCCAGCCAGGTAGCCCAGATCAACGATTACCTGCGCCAGCAAGGCCTCTCCGAGGACAATTTCCAGCTCTATGCCTACCAGGTATGGAACATGGCCTTCCAGAGCGCAGCCATCCGGACAGCCCTTCTGGACACTGTCGAGGACAGCGGCTTCAGAGTCACCGAAAAGGGCTTGGACGAAGCCGTGGCCAAACTCGCCGAGTTCCAGGTGGATGGCAAATTCTCCCTCGAGAAATACAATTCCGTCACGAAGGCAGCCCGCCTCGAGCTGCGCAACTCCACTAAGGGCGATCTCCTCGTCCGGCGCTATTATGAGGATTTGTACACCATGGCGCCAAGCGCGGCCGAAATCAGCTTTGTCGCTGCGATGGCCAAACCTCAGCGAAGCCTCGCGTATGTTACCCTGCCTCTCTCCGACTACCCCGCCGGGGAAGTAGCCGTGTGGGGAGCCAAAAACGCCGATCTTTTCAGGAGCCTCGAGCTCTCGCGTATTACCATCACCAGTTCGGAAGCCGACGCCAAGAAGGTTCTCGCGCAGGTGAAGGAGAACAAGCTCTCCTTCGAGGACGCAGCCAAGAGCCATTCCCAGGACGCCTATGCCGACAAGGGCGGGGACGCAGGCAGTGTCTTCTATTATCTCTTCGCCGAGGATTTTGCGAACAAGGATGATGCCGCCAAGGTGGCTTCCCTCTCCAAGGGCGAAGTGTCCGATGTCTACAGCATTGGCGAGAAAACCTGGGCATTCTTCAAGGTCAATGGCGAGCTGACACAGCCCGACTTCACCAAGCCGGCAACATTGGATGAGGCTCGTTTCTATATCAATGACAAGGAAAAGGGCACGCTGGAGAGCTGGGCTATCGAAAAGGCTGGAACTGTGGCTTCAGCGTCCGACACAGCTGCCTTCAGGACAGCTGCCAGGAAGGCAGGCTTCGAGGTAAAAACCGCCGGCCCCTTTATCGTCAATGTCGGGAACCCTACCTTCTACGCCTATAATCAGCAGATCCCCCTGCTCCAGACACCCTTCCAGAACAGCGACCCCGCGCTTCAGGCTGCCGAACAGGACGAGGCCTTTATGGTCGAGCTCTTTTCCAAAACCAAAGGCGGAGTGTCCAAGCCCCTTGTCGTCAGCGACAGCGTGATCGTATTCACCGTTACCGAGGATGCCGAAGCCACGGACGACGATACTGCCATGGTGAAATTCGCTTACCCCTACTTCCTCCAGCAGGCTGTCGATGCCGCAACCCGCGACTCCTTCCTCAAGAGCAAGAAGTTGAAGGACGAATTCAACACGACCTTCTTCAAGGTATTCCAGACGAACAAAACTGCCTCCTCCGAGAGTACGACGCCGACAACGGCAGCACCTGCGGCCAACTGAAAACGACGTCACGCCAATAATAAGGGGTTGTCCGGAATGAAAATCCGGACAACCCCTTTTTTATGCATAATCGCGTAAAGAAGTATCTACTCGCCGTCCTCATCCGTCCTGAGCACGGCGAGGAATGCGTCCTGGCCCAGCTCGATGTTGCCCACCATCTTCATGCGCTTCTTCCCTTCCTTCTGTTTTTCAAGGAGCTTGCGCTTGCGTGAGATGTCGCCTCCATAGCATTTGG
>PGXP01000135.1 GCA_002839205.1 Spirochaetae bacterium HGW-Spirochaetae-9 | reverse complement strand
GCCTCCATGCACCTGAGGGCACGATGGAATTCGTCAAGCTGGTGGAAGGTAAAGCGCCGGTCCGGATTGTCGGCCTCGGCAAAATGCGAATAGGCGCCCTCGACGACAAGCCCATCCATTATCGCCAGGGTACGGCAGAAAGACTCAGCCTCATCGGGCGAAATGCCTTGCCGATGCATGCCCGTGTCGATTTTGACATGGATCCGGGCGGGGTGGCCCAGGCGCATGGCTGACTCCGAGAGGGCCTGGGCTAGTTCGATGGTGAACACCGTCTGGGTGATGTTCTGGGAGACAATGATGTCGGCATTCGCGGGCTCGGTGGTTCCGAGGACGAGCAAGGGGGCTGCCACGCCAGCCGAGCGCAGTTCCAAAGCCTCTTCCAGAAGGGCTACGGCGAGGTAATCGATGCCCTCACGATCGAGAATGTGCGAGACAGCGATTGCCCCATGGCCATAGGCATCGGCCTTGATCACGGCGCAGATCTTGGCGCCGCCGGCCAATTCCCTGAGCCTTCGCAGGTTGTGGATGAGGTTCTGTTCATGGATATATGCCACGGCTTTTCTGTATATCACCGCTGTACGCCCTTTGCTGGAGTATTCAGGGACAAGCCTGGCCGTCGACAGGAAGAAAGGCTGGCGTCCCAGATAAAAATGTCAGCCACAGCCCCGATTTCAATGCTGGCGCCGCCTTCGCCCGATGGGAGCCTGAGAGCCTTAGAAGGCGCAGCCCCCATGGATTGGATCGCTGCAGGGAGGGAGGCTCCCGTCGCGGCGATGAAGGATTTTACGATTTCCATGCCCAGCCTGTTGGAGCCTATGAGCGTTCCTGGTCCCTTGTAGCGAACACCATCGGTTCCCGAGGCGACGGGTTTTCCAAAATAGGAAAAGTCCCCGTAGGGCAAGCCGGCCGAGATCACGGCATCGCTCGTCAGGATGAGCCGCTCGGGCGGGATGCAGAGCGAGGCCACTTTCATGCAGGAGGGGTTCACGTGAATGCCATCGGCATTCAACTCCGTCCAGGAAGGGATGCCTGCCAGTGCGATGTTGACAAGACCGCCACCGCGGTGGTCGAGCCCGCTCATCGCGTTGAAAAGGTGGGTGACGGAGAACCGCGGCGGCAATGCCACGTCGGCATGCGCACCCGAGTGCCCCAGCGACACCAGCACCCCTGCCTCCTCCAAAATAGGATACAGGGCCTTGATTCCCGGCAGCTCAGGTGCGAGGGCCATCACCTTCAGCCGCCCCCGCGCCGTGGCGATAATTTTCCTGCACAGGTCGGGATCGGGATCGACGATCTGCCCCAGCCCGATGCCTCCTCGCCGCTCCGGATTGACGAAGGGACCCTCGATATAGATGCCAGGCACAACGCTCACCGGGAGATTGGAGGCTTCAAGGGCTTCCACCAGCCTCGTCACGGCTCCTTCGTCCCAGAGGATGGTGGGCACGAAACAGCCTACCCCTCTCGCTTCGAGCTTTTCAGCCATGGCGATGAGATCGCCAGCACCTGAAATTCTCTCGAAGCCGATTCCAAATGCTCCGTGGATGTGCATTTCCACGAGGCGTGGCGCAACAAAGGAATCTGCGCCTTCTATCAGAGCAAGGTTTCTGTCTCCAGGATGAGCGGCGAGATAGCTTTTGAGGCTCTCTGCGCCGATATGCTCTATCCTGTCATCCCTGACGACAAGAACCCCTGCTTCGAGAAGCTTGTCGGCCAGGACTATCGTGGCGCCTGCGATGATGTAACTGTCAGCCATACTGCAGGTATTGTCCTACAGCTCGGCCTTCAATGTAAAGGCGACATGACAAGCTTTCCGCTTTCAGCTATCATAGGGCAGCTCACAATCCAAGGATATTCGATGAAAAACGATCGTTTCAAATACATCGCCCTCGACATGGATGGCACTATCCTCGACAGGAATTTCATCCTCTCCCCCATCGTCCGCGACACACTGATCGCCTGCAGGAAACTGGGGAAGAAGGTGATAATAGCGACAGGCCGGGTCTACGCCTCGACGAAAGGACATATCACATCGCTCGAAGGAGCCGACGGCTTTGTCTGCTCAAATGGGGCCGATATCTACGATGGATCGGGCTCCATCATCGCCCAGACGCATATGGATGATGGGCTTTCCCGTCGCCTCGTCGCCATCTCCCGCGATTTCGACTCGCACTTTCACGCCTTTATCGGCGACAACTGGTATTACGAACGGGAAAAGACCTACACATCCCTCTACATCAAGCGTTCGGGCTTCGAGGGCGAGAAGGTCAATTTTGACAATTTCGGCAAACTCGCCTTCACCAAATGCATTTTCCTCGATGACCATGAGAAGCTGGAGGCGATAAAGGCCGTCCTCGACGAGGAGCTGAGCCAGCGCGCACAGATCATGTACTCGGCTCCCTTCATGCTCGAGGTAGTCGTGAACGGCGTCAACAAATCCTCGGGTCTGCGTACCTGTGTAGGCCATTGGAGCGGCACGCTCGACGAAGTGATCGCTTTCGGCGACGCCGAGAACGATGAAGACATGCTGCTGGCTGCGGGCCACGGCGTCGCAATGGGCAATGCCCACGACGAATTGAAGGCCAAGGTGGACGCCGTGGCCCCTTCCGTGGACGAAGACGGGGTGGCCGTCTACCTGAAGGAATTCTTCGATCTATAATTTTTATCTGAGCTTGACCATTCCCAGGCCGCGCGGCTACTATTGTTTTGCTTTTCCGCCGGGGTGGTGGAATTGGTAGACACCAGGGACTTAAAATCCCTTGCTGTGCAAACGGCGTGCGGGTTCGATGCCCGTCCCCGGCATTCGTTGTCTCAGTCAAACCGCCAAGGGTAATGTTTTCCCATCACCTGTAATAATTGACCCTCCCATGACGCGCTGAATCCAATTTCCGTATCTTTTTCGCTAAAAACATGCTATTCCCGGCTGATAATGATATAAAATTCGTATTTCAAGTTTGGCACGATTCCTGCATTACTATAGACAAAGCAGGAGGCTTTTTATGTACCATAATTGGAATTACAATAACTGGATCCCGGGCGGATTCAGAGAAGGCTACGCGACAGGATTTCCCTGGGGAGGCATTGTCATGGGAATTTTCATGGTGGCGATCATCGCGCTGGTGATAGTGCTGATCGTGCGATTGGGCAAAAACCGAAAACCGGATCTCATAGGCCAGAAAGAACGGGGGATCGACATCCTCATCGAGCGGTACGCGCGCGGTGAGATCGATGCCGAGACATTTCGTTCCATGAAAACCGAAATCGATGCAAAAATGTAACCGCTTCGGAAGCTATTGCAGCGAGGTAAAACTCTCAAAAAGAGGCTATCCACGTATGGATAGCCTCTTTTTATTCGAGTATGTCACGGCCTGGACCGAGCTTGATTCGGCTCGGTTCTTTATTTCTTGCCTGAAGCGCTCTGCTGTCCAGTGAGTTTTTTAGCCTGTCCGGGCGGAAGAATCTTCTTCGTGAGCGTGCAGGAAGCGATCGACATAGTGAAGAAAGCCAGTGCGAGAACGGCAAAAAATTTGCGCTTGTTGTTCATAGAGACCTCCGAATATTTTGAAACATGCAATGACATTGTAGACCAAGCCCGAGAAACTGTCCAGCTTAACGGTTTTCCACAACGATGCATCGCTCTTAGTCGCCGTCAGCCTCGGCTTTTTCTCTTCTCCGGGAACCTCCTGAGTATGGTAGCCTCGACGTGGAGAAGAACCTTGTCGCCTATTTCCAGTTCAGGTTTCTGTTTTTCCTGCTGAGCCTTCTCGGGCAGGACGAAGATGCCTATCGGCGTACCTTCCTTGGCGAATCTAATATCCACGATGCCCAAACCAATGAGGACGCCTTCGCTGTCGATGGAGCAGCTCGTGACATAGCCGATCATCTGGCCCTGCCTGTTGACGAGGGGGGCATGGGTTCCGGGTCGGCGCACGCCCTTGCCGTTCATCCGCCAACGCACCAGTTCCCGCGTCCGCCCGAGATCCTGCTTCAGCAGGACATCGCGGCCGACGAAGAAGGGCTTATGGTACTTCACATAGCCTGCAAAGCCAGCCTCGGCCGGAGTGATGTCGAAGGGTCCGGCCAGTTCGTGGCCGTAGAGGGGCAGCCCGGCTTCCGTGCGGGTGCTGTCTCGGGCGGCCAGCCCACAGGGGAGAATCCCGAAGGGCTTGCCCTTTTCCAGGAGCATGTTCCAGAATTCCACCAGCTGGTCCGGATGAATGAAGATCTCGAAGCCCATGTCTTCGCCTGTATAGCCTGTCCGGGCCGCCACCAGGGGGATGCCGGAAAGGGAAACATCGATGAGGTCGGTTCGCTTTACCTGGCTCAGCGCAAAGCGCGTGCGGGGATCATCGGTGCAGGCCTGCAGGATGGCCAGGGAAGCCGGTCCCTGGAGGGCAATGTCGCGCAACTGGTCCTTGCCGGAGGCGGGATCCTTGAGGTTCCGCAGCACCGCGGGGGCTTCCACCCTTACCCATGGGCGCTGGATATCCAGCACTGCCCTGCCTTTGTTGACTGCGTTCAGCCAATCCCAGTCCTTGTCCTCGTTGGAGGCATTCACCACCAGGAGGAATGAATCGGTTCTCCGGCGGTAGATCATGAAATCGTCGATGATCTTGCTATGCGGATCGAGGAGGTAGCCGTAGCATGACTGGCCCACTTCCAGCCAATGGGCATAGTTGGAACCGACCGTGTCCAGGAAGGGTATCGCGTTTGGACCGGAGACCTCGAAGGCGCCCATGTGGCTGACGTCGAAGAGCCCGGCGGCATTGCGCACCGCTGCGTGTTCCTCGCTGACGCTCGTGTACCAGACTGGCATTTCCCAGCCCGCGAAGGGAACGAGCTTGGCGCCAAGCTTCTTATGTGCCTCGTAGAGGACTGTTCGCTTGAGTGACGCTTCCCCCGCCTCATTCCATTTCCATTCCGGGAGGGGGGATAAGCCCGCTTTCGGATTTCCGGCCTTCAGAACCTGATCCTGGCCGACAAAATAAGTCTTGGCCAGATCGAAGCGCTCCGGATATCGCTCCGCCAGTTTTGCTCCATCGTTGCCAATAGGAACGGAAAAGGCTTCCGAAGGCCCGAAGGCCTTGAGCGACCTGTCCCAGCCCTCACTTCCTTCAACCACTTCGGCAATTGTCACTGGCCCTTGCACCTTCCGGAAGACATCGCTCTCGTCGAAGAGGACATATCCGTCGGAAAGTCCCTCCAGCCATGCCTTCACGGAATCGGCCGCGGAGGCGGGTGTCTTCAGCAGGAAATTATCTCTGCCCTGGGAGTCCATCGGCAGGCATGCGAGGACGGCTTCTCCGAT
>PGXP01000134.1 GCA_002839205.1 Spirochaetae bacterium HGW-Spirochaetae-9 | reverse complement strand
CTCCGCATGTGCTCGAAATCCTCGAAGCGCGCTGCCGCGATGCCGCGTTCTTTCAGTGCCTTCGCGACCTTTGCCCTGCGGGCGCGGTAGATTTCCTTCATAGCTTCGCCATTTCGCCGAGGACTGATTTCAGGATATCGAGCCCGCGGTCGATCTCTTTGTCCGTGATCACGAGAGGAGGCAGGAGACGCAGCGTGTCGTCGCCTGCGGTGAGGACGAGGAGGTTTTGCGCCCTGCAGGCTGTTACGACGTCGCCGGGAGGCAGGGTGAGGCCAAGGCCTATCATGAGGCCCATGCCCCGTACTTCCTTCACGAGGGGGCTCTTCCAGGAGCGGACGGCTGCCCTGATCTTCTCGCCTTTGCGCTCAACCTCAGCCATGAATCCCGGTTTCGACAGCTCGTCGAGGACGACGCGGGCTGCTGCTGCCGCAAGGGGGTTTCCGCCGAACGTGGTTCCATGGTCGCCCGGCTGGAGGACATCGGCGCAGGGGCCTCGGGCAAGCACGGCTCCAATGGGCACGCCACCCGCTAGGCCCTTGGCGAGGCCCACCATGTCGGGTTCGACGCCCATCTTCATGCAGGCGAGGAAAGAGCCCGGCCTTCCGATGCCCGTCTGCACTTCGTCGGCCACAAAGAGGATGTCGCGCTCCCTGCAGAGCTTCTCGGCCGACTTGAGGTAGGTTACATCGAGGGGGTTCACGCCGCCTTCGCCCTGTATCGGCTCGAAGATAAAGGCGCAGACCTTGTCGGTCAGGGCGGCATCGAGGGCTGCCAGGTCGTTGGCCTCAACGTAGATGAAGCCCGGCGTGAAGGGGCCGAAGAATTTATGGAACTTGTCCTGCCCCGTGGCCGTCACCGTCGTGACCGTCCGCCCATGGAAAGAGCCTTTGAGCGTGACGATCAGGTTCTTGTCGGGATGCTTCGAGGAGCCGTATTTCCGGGCTATCTTGATGAGACCTTCATTGGCCTCGGCGCCTGAGTTGCAGAAGAAAACCTTGTCGAATCCGGCCATGGAGCAGAGCCGTTCGGCCACCTGGATCGAAACCTCGGTGAGGAAATAGTTCGAGACATGGATGACTTTGGCAGCCTGTTCGGCGATGGCCGCTACGAGAGCGGGATGGGCATGTCCGAGGGAATTGACGCCAATGCCTGCCGTGAAGTCGATATACTCCGCCCCGTCGTCGGCGTAGAGGGTTGCGCTTTTTCCATGGTCGATAACAAGCCCTGTACGTTTGTACGTGTTCATGAATCTGTCGTTCATATGATCATTGTCCCCATGCCTCTGTCGCTGAAAAGCTCGATCAGGAGCGAATGCGGCGACCGGCCGTCCAGAATATGTGTCGTCTTGACACCCAGCGAGAGCGCCTGCACGCAGCATTCCACCTTGGGTATCATGCCGCCCGATACGATTCCCTGCTTGATGAGGGAGGGAACATCCTCGCGCTTGAGCACGGATATGAGCGTAGCCATGTCGGCCACATCCTTGAGCAGACCAGGCACGTCGGTGAGAAGAATGAGCTTCTCGGCGCCGAGGGCGCCCGCCAGCTCGGCGGCGGCCGTGTCGGCGTTGATATTGTAGTAGCCTGTCTCATCGTCAGGCTTGAGCGCTATCGTGGAGACGACGGGAATGTACCCTGCGTCCAGGGCATGATGGACGATTGCAGGCTGTACCGAGGAGATTTCGCCTACCATGCCGAGATCCTTGCCGTTTTTCTGCAGCCGCTCGGCCCGGAAAAGTCCACCGTCACCGCCGCAGATGCCTATCGCCGAACCGCCCTGGCGCTCAATGTGGGCGACAAGATCCTTGTTCACCTTGCCGGAAAGCACCATCTGAACGACTTCCATGGTCTCGTCGTCGGTATAGCGCAGACCATCGACGAAGACGCGTTCCTTGCCCAGCTTTTTCAGCATGCGGTCAATTTCCGGTCCTCCGCCGTGGACGAGGACGGGCTTGATGCCCACCTGCTGCATCATTATCAGGTCCTGGAGCACGGCGGCGCGCACCCCTTCGTTGATCATCGCGGCGCCGCCGTATTTCACGACGACGATCTTCCCCGCAAAGGATTTGAAATAGGGCATGGCCTGGATGAGAATGTCAGCCCTTACATTGTCAGCGATCATCGTTTCCTCCTCATCAGGTTCGGTAATCCCCGTTGATTCTCACGTATTCATAGGTGAGGTCGCAACCCCAGGCCGTCGCCTGGGCATCGCCTTCATTCATCGTTACGTAGATAGTCACTTCCTGGTAGCTAAGGATTTTCTTCGCCTTCTCTTCGCTGAAGGGGAGGGGGATGCCATTCTTGCATACCTCGATGTAGCCCGAGGCGCTCTCGAAGGCGATATCCACCTTGTTGGGATCGAAGTCCTTGCGCGTATAGCCCAGGGCGCAAAGTATCCTTCCCCAGTTGGCGTCGGCGCCGAAGATAGCTGTTTTGACGAGGCTGGAGCAGATCACGCCCTTGGCGAGTTCTTCGGCCTTCGCTTCGTCGGCGGCGTTTTCGACCGTGCATTCTATGAGCTTGGTGGCACCCTCGCCGTCGCGGGCTATCATGCGCGCCAGCTGGGTGTTGAGCCAGTTGAGCCCCTCGTAGAAAGCCCTGTAGTCGGCGCCCTCCGATTCGATATAGGTATTGCCGGCCATACCGTTGGCCAGTACGACGACCATGTCGTTGGTCGAAGTGTCGCCGTCAACGCTGACCCGGTTGTAGGTTTTCGTCACGGAAGCGGAGATCGCATTCTGGAGCATGGTTGGGCTTATGGCGCAGTCGGTGGTGACGAAGGAGAGCATCGTGGCCATATTGGGATGGATCATGCCCGAACCCTTGGCCATGGCGCCTATCGTTACCGTGTGCTCGCCGATTTCAAACTGTACGGCTATTTCCTTTTTCACGGTATCGGTGGTCATGATGGCTTCGCGTGCGTCGATGTTGCCTGTCTTGGAAAGTCCCGCCACGAGCTGTTCCATGCCCGCTTCGATAATGCTCACGTCCAGCTGCTGGCCGATGACGCCTGTCGAAGCCACTACGACATCCGTGGCGGGGATGGGGAGGCGTTCGGCGACGAGGGCGGCCATGCGCCGCGCCGCCGCTATGCCTACCTCGCCCGTGCAAGTGTTGGCGTTGCCTGAGTTGACGATGATAGCCTGAGCCTTGCCGTCGGCGAGATGTTCCATCGTGACGAGGAGGGGTTGGCCCTTCACCTGGTTTGTCGTGTAGGCAGCCGCTGCGCTGCAGGGCTTTTCCGACCAGACCAGAGCCAGATCCTTTTTCTCCTTGTTCTTGCGTACGCCTACATGGATGCCGGAAGCCGTAAAACCTTTTGCTGCGGTTACTCCGCCACGAATCTGTATCATTGCAAACCTCTTTTATGCCGCATATCGGCGCGGCGGCTTGGTAGAATTCGCTTCGGCGTTCCTAGAACGCCGGGGGAACCATTGCCAGACCTGCGGCCTCATCCAGACCGAGGGCCAGATTCATATTCTGCACAGCCTGTCCGGCCGCACCTTTGACCATATTGTCGATCGTCGACACGACGATTCCCGTTTTCCCATTTGAAGAAAGGTGGACGGAGATATCGCAGAAGTTCGAGTACTTCACGTTCCTGCTGCTCGCCGTCGATCCTGGCGGGAGGACGCGCACGAAGGGCTCATGTGCGTAAAACGAGGCATAAAGCGCATGGAGGGCTTTGGCATCCATAGCTTTCTCCAGCCTGAAGTAGATCGTGCTGACGATGCCTCGGTTCATGGGCGCGAGATGGGGCGTGAAGACGGAGGATATGGGGCTTCCAGCCATGATGGAGAGGTAGCGGTCGATTTCTGGCTGGTGCCGATGGGCTCCCACCTTGTAGGGCGAAATCGCATCGGCGCAATCCACGTAATGGCTGGACTGGGCCGGTTCACGTCCGGCACCTGTAAGGCCTGATGCCGAATCGATGACGATGCTTTCTGGATCGGCAATCCCGGCTTTGAGGGCAGGGTAAAGCCCGATTTCTGCCGACGTGGGATAGCAGCCGGGATTGCCGATTATGCGTGCCTTCCTTATTGCTTCCCTGTTGAGTTCGGGAAGGCCATACACCGCCGCTGCATGGAGCGCGGGCTGGGCATAGCTTTTGCCATACCAGGTCGTGTACGTGGCTTCGTCGTCGCCGAAGCGGAAATCGGCCGAGATGTCGATGAAAAGCCCGCCCTTCGCGAGACAGCGTTCGGCGGCGGCCTCGGCGTGTCCATGGGGCAGGCAGGAGAAAAGCACATCGGAGGCTTCTATCACGGCATCGGCGCTCTCGAGAACCAACTCTGTAGCGGCCGCGGTCCTGCGGCCCGGCGCGCGGAAGGAAGGATATACCGCATCGAGGCTCTGGCCTTCGAAGCTTACCGATGAGAGATGAAGCCTCTTCGGCTCCGGGTGGCTCAATAGGATCCTGGTTAATTCAGCCCCGGCATAGCCTGAGGCTCCAAGAATTCCTGTCTGGATCATCCGCATACTCCTGGATACGGCGAACGCCGCGGAAGACAATACCCCCGGGGCTTTTCGCTATGGATCGCTACCCTCCCTTTAACGGGGGGCCGGCTCATAATGTTTGTTGTTGTGGGAGGTGGCGGTCGACGCCTTACCTACGAACGGGGTAGAAACGCGGCGCGCGCATTCCGGACCCAAAAGAGACAAGGATGGGAAGGAAGAAAGGATAAGAGCGTTTCATATGCTCCTCCCACGTATGGATATAGAAGACATGAAAATATAAATGAGGAAAACTGTCAATTGGGCGGCTACATAATTATTCATAATAGACAAAAAAACATGTTTTTAATGCATGGCGATGAAAAATGGCCCGGGCAAGGCAGGAGAACTTCCGCAGGTTCCTGCACAGGAAAAAATTTCTTGCAGGCTAGCGGAAGGTACCCTATACTGCTCAGGATCTTTCCTCGTCTACCCTTAAAAGTGGAGGTTTTATGGGGCTTGAATTGGGCATCATTGCCGCACTGGCGGCTTCCGTCCTGGCATTGGGCTATTCCATGGCCAGGGCGCGCCACATCGGCTCGATCCGTGTGGAATCCGAAATCCTCGTACGGATATCTGGCTATATCGCCGATGGAGCGAAAGCCTTCCTCTCGCGCGAATACCTGGTCATAGCCGCCTTTCTGCCACTGGTCATACTCCTGCTTGCCTTGTTCAACAGCGGAGTGCTGAAATTCCAGGCTGTCGCCTTCGCCGCCGGCGCTCTCTGCTCCGCGCTGTCCGGATGGTTCGGAATGGGCGTCGCCACGAAGGCCAATGCCCGCACCGCGCAGGCCGCCACCCGGGGCATAGCCCCAGCCCTGGCCATAGCATTCGCGGGCGGCTCGGTGATGGGCATGACGGTCGTGGGATTGGCACTGCTTGGCATTTCCCTCGTGATGCTCGGGATGA
>PGXP01000133.1 GCA_002839205.1 Spirochaetae bacterium HGW-Spirochaetae-9 | reverse complement strand
ACGATCCTGGAGATAGCCCGCTTCTCTTCGTTCCCGAGACCCAATATCTCCCCCGCCGTCTTCCCCTCTATTCTCTGAGCATAGGAGAGGAAGAAGTCCTGGAAGGAAGAGGAGAACAGATCGGCCGCCGGATGGGTCTGCAGCGATGGCTGAGGTTGACCCGATAAGCTGCCTGCTATCCCTCGTGCAAGCGCCTCGGGAAGACCAGGCATAAGTTCGGAAAGAGACTTTTCGGCGATAGTACTATAGCGCTGTTCCACGCTCTCGGCAAAATTGTCCTTTTCGAGGCTCATCCCGCTGAAAAACTGGCCCAGAGCCTTCTTGAGTTCGGGAAGAGGCAGAATGCCCGCTATTGGCGCTGATGAATGCGGAATCCTCGGCGTGAGCGCATAGCTGAGCACTGAGGCGACGATCTTGTCGACCATATCGGCGCTTCGGAGCAGCTGGATTACAGTCCTGGATACATCATCGATGGTATCGGGCATCATCTCATTCAAGGTTTTCTCGTAATTGGCGGCGCTGACGATGAGGCGCTGCAGCGGCCCCAGCCTGCCTATCGCTTTTTTCACGATGTCCCTGCCGGCACGTTCAAGGTCAGCCTTCACCGCTTCGCTTCCAAGAATTTTTTCCACCACGGGCAGGACGCTCGAAAAAAGGGAGCGTGTTCCCGTTTCGATGAGGGGAGAAAGCGTCTGAGGAGAAAAAAGCGGCCTGGAGCCTAGAGGAAGTTCGAAGAGCCCATCGATCAAGGCATTCATCATCTCCCGCCTGTCCGACCTTCCCCATTCCCCGGCGAAGCGTTCCGCAACTTCCCTCACCATTCCGGCTGGAATAAAGCTGCCGAGAGGTATTCTGCCTGCGGTCTCGGCCGCACGACCCGCGGCCTCGGCCAAGGCCAGCCTGAATTCAGCGGAGCGCAGAACTGTTTCCAGCGAATGGGCGACAAGGCCACCGGCTTCGGTGGCCTTGAATTTCTCCACAGCCCCACCTCCAGCCAAGGCTTTTGCAAGGCCGGATGCTTCACCATCCAGAAAATCGCCGATGATGAGATAGATGGCTTCCTCGATTTTTGCCCTCAGCGCGGGCTCGTCGAGGCGGGTCTTGAATACTTCGGGTGTGAGGAGCTCACGCGAAACCGTTTCGCCTACGCTGTCGGAGAGCCGCAGGCGCTCTCTTGGAAGAATTCCTGGCGTGAAAGGCAGCTTGAACTTTCCTACATAGACAGGCTTCAGAGGCCTGAAGAGCATCTTGATGGCAAGCCAGTTGGTGAAATAGCCTATCACGGCTCCCACCAGGGGCGGCATAATCCATGTCTTGAAAAAATCCATGAGCCTTCCTTGGCTTTATTCTGTTGCGAGAGCGGCGATCGCTTCGCGAGCCTGCTCTTCGGATGGAAAGATACTCAGATCGCTCGAATGGATCCAACCGCCAGCTGCGGCGGTGCCCTGCGAGGAAGCCTCACTGTATCTGTACCAGAGTCCTCCTACATCCTGCCCTTCCGGATCGATCCTGCGCTCCATGCATTGGAAAACGGTGCCCCTGCGGACGAGCGCCGCATCGGGGGATCGCTTGTCGGGGAGCCGCCTGGCTTGGGCGTACGCCGATGTAACGGCAGCCCAGCCCAGCCCCGTGGCGCTGGAGGGATCAGAGGGCAATTTCAGGTATCGTGAATAGCCTTTTGAGCAGCCCGAGAAAAATAAGGTCATCGCGAGAAAAGTGACAAGTGAGATGATGAGCCTATCGCCGCCTGATCGCAGGATATGATTTCTTGCATTATTGTTCTGTTTCATCGGTGGTACAGTTTGAATTTACAGCTTTTTAGCGTAAATTAAAAGAAGACAATGAAAGTCCGCAATAAAACGGCTCGATTAGCCTCATTTTTCCTGCTCTTTTCCCTGATTGCAACTCACAGGGGATTTCCGTCTCCCATTTTTGTTCTCAACGCTCAAGGCGGAGCATTTTTTTCCCTTACCAGTTTGAGCGGCTTGAATCCGGCCATACAGCCAGGATGGGACATGAAAATAGCAGGAGTGATCGAATCGAGCGATGTTTTCTCACCCGGCAGCGATCTCATCGAGGCCAACGAAAGCCTGATCGCGGCCTTTTCCGGGCTTCTCCAGGCGGATTTTTTTAGTTTTGGCAGCTCCCTTCCCCAAAACGACGGGAATCTCTACAGGGCATGGCAGGGTATTGGCTTAAGCCTCCTCGGTGGCATTCGATCGAAAGCCTTCAACCTTCCTTTTGGATTGCGGGCTTCCGCACGTTTCGATGCCGGCGCGGGATTGAGAACGACAAAGTATTCAGGAACAGGACTGGTGGGCGCGAATTCGGCTATCTTGGTCCAAGTCGGTCTGGACGTCATCGTGGTGAAGCACGTAACCCTCGGCATAGCTCTCCCCCTTGAATACGCGTGGAAATCGGGGGGTCGAGCTTTCATGTTCGGCATAGGCGGCGCAGTGAGGTATCGATGATGGCGCATAGACAGAAGGAAGAAATATTTTGAAATTAAAAAATGCTGCATTCTACTTATTTATTTTAGAGCTGCTAATTGCAGGAGTGCTGCTATCCTGCGCACAGCCATCAGAGATTATTGTTGAAAGAAAAGCCATCTTCATTGGAATTTCAGATTACCTCTATCTTCCCGATCCAGGTCCCGCCTCCGGGAGAGACCTGAGATACCCAGATGATGATGCTAAAGATCTGGCCAATCTATTAGAAAGCCAAGGTTGGGAAGTAAACCGTAAACTCATCAATCCAGAATATGGAGATTTAGCCCCAGGGGCAGTCCCTGCAAGAAAGGCAACTATTCGTGCTGAAATTATGAGCTGGTTCCAAGATCTAGAAAAAAATGGCATTGCAATGATTTACTTTTCCGGACATGGAACCGAAGAATCTGGCATAACCTATCTTGTAGCTGCTGATTACTCAGCAGGGTCAACATCTGCATTTATCTCCGCTACCGAGCTAAGCACTTGGATTATTGAATCCATTCCAGCGAATGTGACACAAAACGTCATTGTCATCGCCGACTCCTGCTATTCGGGCGGTTTCGTCTCAGCGCGCGAATCTTCCGACGTCATCTCCCAATCCTATACTCCCTATGGAACGAATTCGTCGGTTTCGACCCTCGCAGCCCTTGGCCAGTTCGGGGATCTGCTCGCGGCCAACGCGGCCGAGAAAGGCGTTCTTGCCCCAATCGTCATCTCTGCCGCTGGCTCCGCAGAGCTTTCTTATGAGGACTATTCATCGGATTCTCAATATTATCTCGGCTATGCAAACGGTGTTTTTACGGAATTTCTTCTTGAGGCAGCCGTAAACGGCGACGCCAACGGGGACAATCTCATCACCTGCACGGAAGCCTATACGTATGCCGCCAAGGCGATCGATGACAAGTGGAATCGAACATCAGGCAGCTCGACGGCTTTCTATCCCCACATCTCCGGCGGCCTGCGCGACCTCGTGCTCTTCACGAAATAGAGGCGGTACGCGCGCCCGAGGGAAGAGGCCTCAGCCCAAATCCACAAAATCCGATGGGTGCTTGTCGGCGAATTCGGGGAAATAGTAGACGATGACGCCCGATTGGCGCACGCGTACCTCGGCCATCCCGCTTTTGGCGAGCTTGTCCAGTTCCTTGCGGGCGTCCTCGACGGAGAGATCGCCTTCGATGGCTACTTCGCCGGGCGTCACCTGGCCGGCATTCTTCCGCGCCACCCTGAGGATAGTCTTTTCGGGTGAATCCGCGCGCCTGTAGCTGAGCCCGTCGGCGGAGCCATAGCGGTTGCCCTGCATGGAAGCGGCGCCCTGCGCGAGCATCATCTGGGCATCGTAGCGCATATTCGCGTCCTGAACCTGTCGAGGGAGCGTGAAGAGGTCGTAGAGGCCCCCCGCTCCAGCCAGACCACCCGAGACCAGCCACAGAAAGCCTGTTCCCGTCTTGCCGAGGTAGAACCTATGGAGTCCAAGCGCCCCAAATCCGGAGATAGCCCACAGCGCATAGGCTACGGGAATGCTATATTTCAAAGTGTTCCTCACTCGATTTTGGCGTAATCAACCTGCTTACTATAGTAACACATTGCTGAAGTAAGCGACAACATAGCCGATAAAAAGGCAAGACCGCGTATAGATTTTATGCCGTGATGGGGATATCATGCATGAAATTTGCAGGACTGAATGGAGATATTCATGATTCCAACCGTCAAGGAACTTTTATCATCGAAGCTCGAAGGCCAACCCGTCATCGTGAAGGGATGGGTGCGGACAAAACGACAGACCAAGTCGGCGGTCTTCGTCGAGATCAACGATGGTTCCTGCATGGCGAATATTCAATGTGTCTTCGACCCAGAAAAATCCACTGATCCTGCCCTCGCCTCTGAGTTTGAAAAGACGACGACGGGTGCTTCGGTCAGCGTCAAGGGCATTCTCATTACGTCGCCCGGCACGGGACAGAAGCTGGAGGTGAAAGCCTCATCGATCAAGGTGATCGGTGAAGCTCCTGCCGACACCTACCCCTTGCAGAAAAAAGCCCATTCCCTCGAATTCTTGAGGGAGATCGCCCACCTTCGCCCGCGGACGAATACCTTCGGCGCCGTCGCCCGCGTCAGGAACAGGATGGCTTTCGCCATCCACCAGTTCTTCCAGGAGAGGGGCTTCTACTATGTGCATACACCCCTCATCACGGCCGCCGACGCCGAGGGTGCCGGCGCCATGTTCCAGGTTACTACCCTCGACCTCGCCCGCATCGCCAAGGACGGAGTCGTCGACTACGACAAGGATTTTTTCGGCAAACCAGCCTTTCTCACCGTATCAGGACAGCTCAACGTGGAGACCTACTGCCAGTCGATGAACCGGGTCTATACCTTCGGGCCGACCTTCAGGGCAGAAAACTCCAACACAACGCGTCACCTCTCCGAGTTCTGGATGATTGAGCCCGAGTTCGCCTTCGCCGAACTTGAGGACGACATCGCCCTCGCCAGGGATTTTATCCTCTATCTCGTGAAAACGGCGCTGAAAGACTGTGCGGACGATCTTGCCTTCTTCGACGCCCGCATACAGCCGGGTCTCATCGAGGAGCTCGACAAGGTCGCCAAGGGCTCATTCTCGCGCATGACCTACACGGAAGCCGTCAAGGAACTGGAAAAGCACAAGGGCAGCTTCGAATTCGACCCCTATTGGGGCTGCGACCTCCAGAGCGAGCACGAGAAGTTCCTCACCGAAAAAGTGATCGGCGGACCCCTCGTCGTCACCGACTATCCCAAGGATATCAAGGCTTTCTACATGAAGCTGAATGACGACGGCAGGACCGTGGCCGCCATGGATGTCCTCGTGCCCAAGTTCGGCGAGATCATCGGCGGCTCCGAGCGCGAATGGCGCCTCGACCTCCTCGAAAAGCGCATCGTCGACGGA
>PGXP01000132.1 GCA_002839205.1 Spirochaetae bacterium HGW-Spirochaetae-9 | reverse complement strand
CTTCTTCACCTGGATTTCCGGCGACTTTACGGTAAAATCCGCCACGGCCGCTCTGGAAACGGTCAGCGTGAGCGACAACCTCTTCAATCCGGCATCGGCTGGCTACACTACCGCCTGGGGACGCCTCGTCCTGGACCAGAAGGCCAATCTCGCCTTGTCATTCGCCGACCGCGATTCGGCGGGAAATTCTGCAGCCCATACCGGCAGAGTAAAGCTGACACTTTACGAGGATGACCTTTATACCGAAGTTCCCGATATCAATGGAGTACCGGTCAGGGGCTACACGACAGCGTTATCCACTCAGCCCATTCTATTGAAGCTCAATCCGGGATCCTACCACCTGCTCATCGAAGAGCAGTATGAGACCACTCCCAGCACCCTTCAAACAGGTGGGACATTCGGCATCGCGTTCCGTCAAAGATAGGCTCAGGCAGATGGCTTTCGCTCATCTCTTCCCTGCCCGAATGCCTTGAAGGATCGCGCTGGGGCTCCGCAATCGAGGATAATGCCACCGGCATCCAGCCACGCATGCGCGCTTATGCTATCCGTTCCCGAGGTCCTCCGCATGCCATAGATGAGCGCCGCATCGATCCCGGTTAACCTCAGAATAGAACGCAGCACAATCGCGCGCCTCAGGCAGGTCATGTTGAATACTCCGTGACGGGAGGCCGCCTGGGCGACGAGACGGGAAATTGCCTGCATCCTCGCTTCACCACGACGATTTTTTCGGGCCCCCGATTTCGGATTCGGTCTTCCTGGATGAAGCAGCCTGCGGTTGAAGCGGTAGGGTAAGGCTTTAAGCCGGATATCTGTGACGGCAAGAGCAACCCAGAAGATCGATAGTAGAAGTATTTCCTCTAGTCGATGCCTACGGATAGCTCTGATAAACCTTTGGACAGTTCCAGGTTCATGATTCATCGGTGAAGATTAGTCCTTTTGAAACCAGAGTAGCAAAAAGCTCATCCCAATCCTTCCGTACCGTCGCTTCGTCGACTTCGAATTCTTCCATAAGAATGCGGACGGCCGTCTCTCTGTCTCGTGCATCCAGTGCCAGTTCCAGCATGCGGGTGCCGGCTTCATTGAGTCCGAAATAGGCTCCGCCGCGGCTGTCGAGAAGCACCATCTCCCCGTCTATGACGCATTTTCTCACATCGTTGTTCAGCTTTATCATCAAAGTGATCCCTTCCTGTCCAGTCCGATTATAGCACCGACGAGTTCATCGAGACAGTTACCCGAAGTAGGGCGGATCACCCTGAAGCAGGGGATTGATGCCAGGCGTTCCGAAGCGCGGGTAAAGAGAAGCATAGGATCGTCTATACCTTCAAGCGAGATGGCGTTCTCGAGGATGGCGCGGATTTTAGCGCCGCCCTTCACTGATTCAATGCGCAAGACGGGTTCTTCTGATGGCTCAAGAAGAAATATCATCCGTAAAGCCGCTGCCTGTGTGCCTGCGGGCAGGCTCGCGTGGTACTTTCCCGCGCCGTCGAAGAGGTGAGCAGCCTCCTGAGGATCGCCTATAAGCCTCTCGTAGGCATCGGGAAGTAGCTTGGGGAGAGGGATCCCCGGCAGAACACGCGGCCCCGTCGCAATCGGGATAACGTCGTCGCAGAGGATTCTATACCCATGGGCAGTCATGGCCGCAGCCGTAGTCGACTTCCCCGCTCCCTTGTCGCCGATGAAAACGAGGCTACCGGAAGATCCAGCGACTGCACTGCCGTGCAAGGTTACGATGCCGCGGGCTCCCAGCATCACGGTGAGCAGAAGGCCCGTGAGGTAGAGTGCGGGGAATTCAACCTTCGCGCCGGCGATAGGGTCCACGACAATCCTCGAATCGCCTTCCAGGGAATACCGGGCGGCCCAGGGCACATCAAAGACGATCGCGTCGCCCACCCGCCCGTAGCGTATCCTGCCAAGGGCATGTGCGAGGTGGGGATATTCGGGAACCTTACCGCGGACGATTTCGACAGGCCAGTCTTTCGGGGTATTCTCACTGACTTCAGGCAGGGCCAGGGGAATCTCAGAACTTATATACATGCCGAACGCGGTGTACGTGTATTCAGCCATTGAGCACTGCTTGCTTTTCCCTATGCCTTTTTACTCTTCGAGATGCCATGAAGAATGGCCTGAGTAGAAGATGAAGGAAGAGCAGGGGACGTGGAAGCGGGATAGTATCGATGTCCGGTTGGGGGATCTTGAAGAGTTGAAAGAGCGAGGTTCTCCTTTCATGTGAATTGCGCAAGAGTGGAAAAGAATACTTGAACTGGAATGCGAGTGTATTGCGGATTGAAGAAAATTTCACTCCACCGGCCTGGAGTTGGGTAAAGGCGAAATCCAGGGGTTTTTCAAGCTTGCGCATACAGAATGTCGAAGACTCAATCGCCGCGGGCAGGTTGATAGGGTACAGACGCTGGATGAGATCACAGGTCAGTTTGAGCTGGCATTGCATATCCAGAGCGCGGCAACGGGCGGCGAGCAGCTTCTGAAGTGATTTATCCTTACATGCAAGAAGGGCGGCGGCGTCCATAAGCCAATGGAGGAGACACCATGCATGCTGAATCCCATGGGCAAGGATGAGGAGAGCATGGTCGGGCAGTGTTGGAGCGGGAATCCCTCCAACTGGGGTATCCAAGACGATAGCCCGGCTGAATACGGCATCTATGTCATCGCGCCTGAAGAGTTCTTTTTCCCAACCGCTGCGGTCATGTATCTCCACGCGGAAGGGCCTGCCATTCTTCCAGAAGGTTTCGTGGTGTCCTCGTTGCTGTATCAAAGCGGATTCTCTATGGCTGGGATCAGGCTTGCGGAAGTCGGTGGCTACCCAGCCCAATTCGGCCATGGAAGAGATGACTGGTTCCACATTGGGCAGGTTCACCAGAATATCGAGATCGTTGTATTCGCGGGTATAGGGGTCGCCATACAATTCGCTGGAGGAAGCCAGACCCTTCAGAACAAGGGCTGGAATATCTTGGTTCTTCAGAGCCTGGGTGATCGTATGCGCGTCCTCAAGAATCATTTCCCGCACAAGCCTATTGCGCATCGCATGAGCCTTCAGCGTGCGAGTCGCGGCCGGGTTCAGCGCAATACCCATCTTCTTGAGCCCCGCGAGGGCGGTAGCCGCGGTTTTGTGTTGGATCGCCATTTTCACGAAGAGATCTTCATCGAATCCGTTCGGGAGTACTGTCTGAGTCGATGCCCCAAAGGTAGGGAGGTTTCGGGCTATTCCGCAACAGCGGACAAGCAGCTCAAATTCTGGCTTCATCACTTTTTTCCTGTTCACCACTTTTTACTTCTACAATGGTAAGCTTTTATATGAAAAAGTGCAAGAATATAAAAAAGGCCGCCGGCAACAATGTTGCAGGCGGCCCCGTAAAAGTTAAAAATTGATTATTCCAATTACACGCTGACATTGCCCCTCGAGGCTAGATAGTCGGCGCAATCGAAGAGAATCTCGGAAAGCCTGACATGGGAAGCCAACTGCTTCGATCCGTCGATCTTGGAATCGGGTTTGTCGGAGATGATTTCCTCACAGTCTTCCTCAAACGGGGGGAAGGATCGAGCGGTCACGAACATGGTTCCAGCCGAGGCGGCTAGGGCATCACGCTTTTCCCCGCTGGGGTTTTTCACAAATTTAAGGCCATGGCGTTCACAGGAGTAGTCGAAGAGAAAGTCGAGTTCGGCCGGACCTTCGAGGACCACCGTGGTGAAGCCTGACTTGGCTAGGTCGCGCATATAGGCGTCGATCTTGTCGCGGTAGAGGGATGCGCTTCGCACCGCCCTTGAAAAATAAGCGATGGATCGGCGAAGTACTTCCTCCATGCCGGAAGAAGTGAGGGCATAGCTCATGCTGCGGCCCGAAATATGCATAAGCTTGACCCAGCCTCTCTCCACGAAGCGCTTGAGGAGGGCATTCGTCATCCCAAGGGATAAGCCAGACGCGCCAGCGAGTATTCGCTGGGAAGAGGCCTGGGTGTCACTCTTTTTTGAGTAGATGATTTCGAGGAGCTGGAGTTCGTTATCTTTGGGGCTCATTTTTTCGAGAATGTGATTCGCTGACAATGATAAAAAATATATTCATGAGGATTACTACGGAAATGCTCAGAACAGCTGAATTGATAGGCGACATCCTGGATGCTATGAGGAAAGCTGCGGCCTGCAGGACTGTCAGCGGGTATACAATCATCAGGATCCTGCGAGGCGTGAAGCCGAGGTCGAGGAGACGGTGATGTATATGTTTCCTATCCGGTGTCGCGAGGCTGAGTCCTGCCCACCAGCGTCTGAGTATCGCGTACAGGGTGTCGATAACAGGGAGGGCGAGGAGGGCTATCGAAGGCAGAAGGCCAGGAGAGAGACGGGTTCTGCTTTCAGCGAATCCCCTGACTCCTTGACCAAGAAAGGGCATGACAGAGAGCATGAAGCCCAGGAATAGGCTGCCTGAATCACCCATAAAAATCCTGGCTCTGGGAGCGGGGAAATTCGTAAAGAGGAATCCGATGACGACGCCTGCCAATGTGAAACAGATAAAAGCGGAAGCCACGTAACCCTCGATGAAATATAATGCGCTGAACGCAAGGGAAGCTATCGCAGCGACGCCGCCGGCAAGCCCATCCATTCCATCGATGAGGTTAAAAGCATTGGTCATTCCGACAATCCAACCCCAACTCAAGATCCAAGAAAGCCAGGTCCAGGAGCCTGTAAGCAGCGAATCTCCGAAAGAAAGACCCCTGAAGCGGAATCCAAAGCCAACCGCCACCAAAGCGAAAAGGGACTGCATCAGAAACTTGTATCTTGCGGGAAGATCTTTTATATCATCGGCAAGGCCAAGAAAATGCATCCCCAAAGCCCCGAAAGCGAGAGGCAGGAGATCAACAAGTTCTACCCCTAAGCCACCCTGAGTACTGCGGTTGCCCCAAAAGGCGAAAAGGGACAGAATAGCGAAAAATGCCCAGAACATGCCAATACCACCCAGGCGCGGGATATTGCCTGAATGGATTTTTCGTTCGCCCGTGGAGTCATACAGATTTTTACGCTCCGCGAAACCTATGATGAGGGGCATCATCAAGGCTGACAACAAGGCCGAAGCCACAATACTGGAATAGCGCATTTTTTACTCTTTTTTAAACCAAGGGAAATTATACCTTATTTTTTTGAAGCAGAAAATTTCGCTCTTACTTCGGGATCAGCGATGAGCTTCCCGAAGGCTTCAAGCATAAATGCGAGAAGGACAGATAGAAAGCCGCCAGCCATGGTACCCACCAGGCAGATCATGGAACGCGAGGGCTCGCTCTTTTTTTCGGGCGGTATGGCCCTGTCGATCACTTCGACAAAAACCTTCTCGGAGGCATCCTGAAGCTTCATGCTCTCGAGACTCGAAAGGAGGCTGCCGTAAATCTTCGTGGCGAGTTCGAGCTCAGCGCTGATGTTCGCGAACTCCATAAGGG
>PGXP01000131.1:6228-10557 GCA_002839205.1 Spirochaetae bacterium HGW-Spirochaetae-9 | reverse complement strand
CCATCATAGTTGACCCCAGTCATGGCACAGGAAAATGGCGGATGGTCCAATCCATGGCCCTGGCCGCCGTGGCGTCCACTTCTGGAGAGAAAAGCCGCGCCTGCGAACTCGGAATCTCGTCGGGCGCGATCCTTCTCAATGGATACCTGTCCATGCCGAACCTCCATCCGAAGCATCGTAGCCGGGTTTCGCGTTGCCCGGTCTTCTCTGGACCTTGTAGGAGCGCCTCTCCAGCTCGGCCTCGATGTCCTGAAGCCTGGCCCCTTCGCGCAGGGCCTTCACGAGGGCGAAATACACGACATCGGCCGCCTCGAAGGCCGCGTCTTTGGCGTTCGTCGTCACCGCCAGCTCGTCGGCCTCTTCCCTCAGCTTCGAGGCGAGAAGCCCCGAGTCGCTGAAAAGCCGCCTTGTATAGGAGCCTTCCGGCGCGTCCTTGAGCCTCGCCGCGATCGTGCGCGAGAGTTTTTCGATGCCGTAGCCATCGTCGAAGCAGGTTCGCCTGTCCAGGTGGCAGAAACCCGCTCCTTCCTGCTTGACGGTAAAACGGATGCAGTCGCGGTCGCAGTCGAGATCGGCACGCAGGAACCGCTGTCCGTTGCCTGAGGTTTCTCCCTTGACCCAGAGCCCCCTGGAACGCGACTTGTAGGTGCCTCGACCCGTCTCGAAAGCCGCGTTCAGGCTCTCCAGATCAGAGTAGACAAGGCCAAGGAATCTGCCGCCCTCGTCGCAGACGATGGTGGGCCAGAGCCCGTCAGTCCGGTCGGATGAAAGGGGTGCCGAAAAAGCCCTCGCGATGCTCAATGCCCCCGTGGCGATGGCGGTGCCTGCCTGCACGTCGGCGGCCATGGCGTCGAGGCGGGCAATCTGTTCAGCGCCCTCGTCACCGCCCGAGGCGCCTCCCGCGAAGGTGACGCGTATGCCTTTCGCCGCTTCAACAATGGTTGCGGCCCGCTCGAAATCGAAGCCGTTCATCTCGCCTTCCCTGTCGATGGTCGTGACGAGGAAACCGCCCACGTAAGGCTTGAGTTCGGCAATCTTGTCGAAAAGACCGGCTTCCGTCGCTCGCGTCCAGCCCTCGACCATGATTTTTTCCTTGTTCGTGTCCAGGGCGGCGATCAGGCGCTCAGGCGGAAGCCCCGAAAGGAATTCCGGCGTGGCCTTCGTGCCGATCATCACGGCGCGGGCGCCCGCGTTCAGATATTCGACGGCCAACTCCTTCGTCCTGATGCCGCCTCCGACCCTGCATGCGTATTTGGCGACGAGGCTGAGGACGAGGGCCTTGTTGGACCCCTTGCCGAGGGCGGCGTCGAGATCCACGACGGCGATTTCTCCCGCCCGCGACAGCTTCTCGGCCAGCATCTCGGGGTCGCCGACATCGAGCATGGGATGTCGCCCCCCGCGCAGCTGCACGGCTCTTCCTCCGAGTATGTCGATGCTGGGTATGATCATATCCTCACCTCCACGTTGAATTTCGAAAGATGCCGTTTCAGGTCGGCGATGGCCAGTTCCTTCCGGTGAAAGGCTCCTGCGCCGAGTACGGCCCTCGCCCCTGCGCGAACGCCGGCGAGAAAATGCTCGGGCTTCGTCGCACCGCCCGAAGCGATCACCGGTAGCCGGGATGCTTCAGCGATAGCCCTTACGAGTTCGGTATCGTATCCCAAGCCGGTTCCATCCCTGTCGATCGAGGTGAGGAGGATTTCTCCCGCGCCCAGGGAGGCGCAGCGCCGCGCCCACTCCAGGGCATCCAGGCCCGTGGCTTTCTTGCCTGCGTCGATCACGACTTCCCAGCAAAGGCCGTCGGCGCATGCGCCGTCCTTGCGCCTCGCATCTATCGCCACGATGACGCACTGGATGCCAAAGCGTTCGGCGAGCCTGGCGATGAGCCCAGGATCCCTGACCGCGGCGCTGTTGACGGAAACCCTGTCGGCGCCTGCGTTGAGAAGCCTCTCGGCATCCTCCACGGTCTTTATGCCCCCACCGACTGAAATGGGGATGGATACCGCCTTTCGCACGGCGGCCACGGCTTCAAGAGCAGTCTTTCTCTCTTCCAGGGTGGCGCTGATGTCGAGCAGGGCGATTTCGTCGGCCCCTTCCTCCTCATAACGGGCGGCCAGGATAGCCGGCTCCCCCGAATCGACGAGGTTTTCGAACTTCACGCCCTTGACGACACGGCCTCCCTTGATGTCGAGGCAGGGGATCACCCGCATGGCGGTGCCGCCCTGACCCTCCGCAGTTTTGTTGTTCATTGTCGTCCTTCCTTGCCATCAAGGCCCATCCAGCGCATGAAGAGATCGAGCCCCCAGGGTCCTGAGAGTTCGGGGTGGAACTGGCAGAGGAGGATAGCCGGCACTCCCGAGGCAGCATCGATTCCACCCTGCAACGTGGCGGCGAATTTCTCCCCGTACTGGCTCTCTGCTGAGATATAGCCTTCGGCCACGCCAAGCACCCTGTAGGAGTTGGCGAAATATGCCCAGCCAGGCCTGACAAAGCTGTCACCCTTAGCAGGTTCGACCCTGTTCCAGCCGAGCTGGGGCAGGGGAAGGCTGGTCCTGAATCGTCCGACATCGCAGGCGATGGCGCCGATTCCGGGAACGCCCGGCGTTTCCTCGCTCGATACGCAGAACATCTGCATGCCGAGGCATATCCCCATCGTGGGTAAACCTTCCGAAACCCTCGCGGCCAGCGCGTCGTGAAGACCTTTCGACCTGAGCGCGGCCATCGCCGCACCAAAAGCCCCGACACCGGGCAGGAGTGCTCTTTCGGCGCCATAGAGGGCTTCGGGATCATCGGTCACGACGGCTTCCACAGAGGCTCGGTCGCACATAGCTCTCACCGATGCCAGGTTGGCCGCTCCTGTGGCGGCGATATAAAGCCGCTTGGGCTTCATTCGGTTTTCCTTGAAACGCTTATGACAGTCGCTCCCTTTGTGCTTGCGGCCGCAGGAGAGAGTGCAGGGGCAAGGGCTTCGCGAAGGGCGAGGGCGAGCGCCTTGAAGGCGGCTTCGGCCTTGTGGTGGTCGTTCGATCCCTTGAGGATGTCCACATGGACCGTGATGCCGGCGTTCATGGCGAAGCTCTGGAAAAAGTGGGCGATATTCTCGGCAGCAAGCTCGCCTATCGTTTCACGCTCTAGCTGGAGGGAAGTGTCGCAGAAGGGCCTACCCGAGATGTCGACGACGGCCCGAGACAGGGCTTCATCCATGGGGGCGAAGGCAGTGCCGAAGCGCTGTATTGCGCCCTTGTCGATAAGGGCTTCCCTGAGGGCAATGCCAAGGGTGATGGCACAGTCTTCGGCGCTGTGGTGGTCGTCGACTTCCCTGTCGCCCTTGCATTCGAGCCTGAGGGTCCAGCCCGCGTGGCAGGCGAGGCTTGTGAGGAGGTGATCGAGAAAACCGATGCCCGTGCCTATCGATGAGGCTCCGGGAAAGAGTCCGAGTTCGACCTGGATTTTTGTCTCCTTGCTTTCTCTCGTCGCCACGATCAAAGGCTGGCGCCCCTGTACCGTTGTTTCCGTTTTTTTCAAGTTTGCCATGATAAAGCCTCCATGCGTTCGAGCGCGTCTTTGAGCCTTTGGAACGAAGTTTCATCGCCGGGGCAGGTGATACGCACGAGACCTTCGGCCTCGCTGTTGCCCGGCCAGTAGCGGACCAGGATTCCTTGCAGGCGCAGGGCCAGCACGAAGGCCTGTGCATCGGGCACGAGGGCGCTCACGAAGTTGGCTTGGCTCGGCCAGGTTCGCGCCCCCATAGCCGAAAGAATCTTCTCGAGCGCCTTTCTTTCCTCGGCGATGCGCTTCACAAAGTGGGCGTATTGGGTCGTTCCCTCGGCGAGGGCTATTCGTGCCGCCTCGATGGCAGGGGAGGAGAGCGAGAAAGGAGGGCCCGCTTCACGGAGCCGGCCGATCAAGCCTTCCATCGCCTTGCCTGCCATGGCCCAGCCCGCCCTGAAGCCGGCGAGTCCCCGTGATTTCGAAAAGGAACCTGTCAGGAGTACGCCTGGCGTTTCCAGGGCGGCTCCGAATATCGATGCGTCGTCGGCAAAATCGATGTACGTGATGTCGAGAAGGAATATCGTACCGCATGCCGCGCAGGCTTCCGCCACACTCCTGAACTCGTTCAGGCCAAGCATGGTTCCGGCGGGGTTGTCCGGCGAGGAGATCACCGCCAGGACGGGCTTTTCTGCAGTGATACGGGAGAGGAATTTATCCAGGGGAAAAGCCGACAAGGGATCCCTTCGAACGGGAATGAAGGTGGCTTTTGTCCTTCTGCAGGCATCGAGAAACTCGACAAAGCCCGGAGTCGTCGTCAGCACCTTCGAGCCTTCGCCTGCC
>PGXP01000131.1:0-6184 GCA_002839205.1 Spirochaetae bacterium HGW-Spirochaetae-9 | reverse complement strand
CCCGCCGTAGCAATCACCTGGCCAGGATCGACGCCGAAAAAGGCGGCGAGATCCTTCTCGAGGAGTTCAGCCCTTGGGTAGCGGCGGGCGATCTCCGGCGAAAGCACGCGCCCGAGCTGTTCGGTGTCGAGGACGCAGGAGCCCTCGTTGGCATCGACCTTGAGCCAGTCTGTTCTTGTGCTGCCTTCCATGTCAGGGCACCAACTGGCTGAGCTGGGTGACGACGATATCGCTTCCTCCCCTGCGCTTGATCTCGGGGATGAGGGCGGCAAGCATATCCTTGGGCGCGGCGACGCGCACGGCGAAGTCCTTGCCATCGTTGAGGGGGGAGAGGGTGGGGGAGCGGAGGCAGGGAAGTATGCTTATGACGGCCTCCAGATTGGCCTGGGAGACGTTGACTTCGAGCATCACCCGCTTCCTGGCTTCGAGTACCGAGCGCAGGATGAGGACGAGGGCTTCAGCGGCTTCGCGCTTGGCCGGATTTTCCATGGCTTTCCTAGACGCATAGAGCCGTGTTGAGCTCTTCATGATCGTGTCGATGATGACAAGTCCGTTCGCCCTCAGGGTCGAGCCTGTCGCGCAGTTGTCGACGATGAGGTCGGCATCCTCGGGCGGGAATACCTCGGTGGCGCCGTATGAGCGGATGAACGTGGCCTCAGATATGTGCTTTTTCATCCATTTGCGGGCGATGGTCTGGTATTCGGAAGCGACGATGGGAGTGCGTCTGCAGGCCTCCATCCATGGGATAGAAGGCTTTTCCAGGCTGCCGATCCTGGCCATCAGCGATTCAGGGGCGGCCGCGACCACGCTCACCGGATCCATGCCCGTGTCATAGAGCTCGACGATGTCTGCGTCCAGTTCCTTGACCCAGTCCGCTCCCGCAAAGCCAACATCGCGGCTGCCCGATGCCAGCATTTCGACGATGTTCTGCGGCTTGAGGAGCTTGGCTTCATACTGGAGGCTGGGGGAACCGACGGCTCCGGCCGATCCGTTGCCGATCCTGGGCCTGTATTCCCTCTCGTCAATGCTGACGGGAAGGCCTGCGTCGGCGAGAAGCTGAATGACCTTGCCCTGCATCCTGCCCTTGGGAAGTCCGATCCTCAACAGTGTTTCCGCGCTATCCATGGTTTCTCCCTTGTGCCGAACCCGCTTTTGCTGCCAGCGTTTCCTGGGGAAACCGCTTTTTCGCGGTTCGCCAAAATAAAAACGCCGGCTTTTCGCGAGCCGGCGTTTCTCATAGTCTATCGTCCCTATAAAGGGATTAAGCCCTACGCGACCCCGGCATCCTGCGATGATGGCCGTGGTGATGATGATGGGCTGCGAACCCGATTACCGGGCTGACTATGGAATTCATGATGTGTCCAATAGAAACACATCAGCCATTCAGTGTCAATATCCTTCCTGAAATTCTCTCCAACATTGCATATTTTTTCATTTTATAGCTATTATGAATGAAGAATCATGATCGAAAACACAGTCTCCATACACGACAGGGGGGCAGATCAGTCATCCCTCGTTTACGCAGTCATATCGCGGCGTTCCGGCGGCCTCTCCCTGGGCATCAACCTCTTTCCGGAAGGCAAGAAGTGCAGCTTCGACTGCCCCTATTGCGAAGTGATGCCTTTTAAAAGCACTTCCAATTTTTCATCGGCAGCACTGCAAGCCGAGCTGGAAGCCTTCTTTATGAAGGAGTATGCGGAAACGTGGTCGCCCCTGCCGCTTCGCGATATATGCGTCTCAGGCAATGGCGAACCGACACTGTCGCCTCATCTGCTGGAAGCCCTCGAAATATGCGCCACTGCGCGGCGCCGGCATGCCGTCATCGTCGGCGCCGCTCCTATCGTCCTCATCACGAACGCCACGGGCTTTCTTGATGCCGAACTGTCGGGGCGCCTGGCCGAGTTTGCCGCGAGGGAGCCCTTGAAGATCTGGGCGAAACTCGATGCGGGAAGCCAGAAGTATTTTACGGCGATCTCGCGCTCTTCCTTCTCAGTCGAGGAGATTTCGAAGGCTCTGGCGGCCTTTGCGCGAAAAACAACCATCACCATCCAGACCATGCTCTGCGAAATAAACGGTAAGGTTCCCAACGTCGATGAAGCCATGTCTTTCGCGTCGCGCATCAACACCATGGTGGCCGCCGGCGCGCGGATCGAGGCTATCCAGATATACACCCTGGCGCGAACGCCATTGGAGTCATGGGTTCGCCCGCTCTCCGATGAAGTGATCGCCAAGTTCATCAACATCGTCAACGGTTCGCTGCACAGGCGCGTTCCCGTCGCAGGCTTCGGAGAGCGTGGAACCGATCCATTGGCTCAGGCATGATCGATCTCCACACCCACTCATCGGCCTCTGATGGAGCCCTCACGCCGTCGGGGCTCATCGACCACGCCAACAAAGCGGGCCTCAGGGCGCTCGCCCTCACCGACCATGATACCGTCGCCGGGATTTCCGAAGCCCGTTGCCGCGCCGGTGCTCTCGGCATCGCCTTTGTAGCCGGCGTTGAAATCGAAATTGAATTTGACCCCGGCGAATTCCATTTGTTGGGACTGGGCATTGAGGAGGTCGACGGCCAGCTTCTCGAAGGCCTTTCCCTGCTCGCCGAAGCGAGAACGATCCGGAACGAACGCATTGTCGAGCTTTTGAAGCGCGAAGGCATTCCCATCGACCTCGAGGCTATCGCCGAAATCGCGGGCACCGAGCGCATCGGCCGGCCCCACCTCGCAGAAGCCCTTATGCGCGGCAAGATCGTTCGTACCAAGCAGGAAGCATTCGACCGCTTCCTCGGCAAAGGCAAGCCCTTCTACCTGCCCAAGGAATGCCTGCCCTTCGCAAAGGCGCTCCGACTCATCAAGGATGCCAAAGGCATCGCTGTCATAGCCCACCCCTATTCGCTCTTCGTCAGCAAGACGAAGCTTGCGGGCCTGATGGACGAATGGAAGGCAGCCGGCGTGGAAGGCGTGGAGGCATTTCATCCCACGGCCAAGCTCGGCCAATGCAGGATACTGGAGCATATGGCACGGGAGAGGGGTTTTCTTGTTACGGCTGGGTCTGACTTCCACAACCTGCAGAAACCCGAGTGCGGGATAGGGCGAACAGCTGGGGGAATCCCCGTGGCCGATTCCTTCTACGAGGAGCTTTCCTTGTCGCTGCCCGGGCTGCCCGCCTTATCCTGATCAATCTGCTCGTACAGTTCAACTGCCGCGAAAAAGATGACGACGATGAGCGGGCCGAGGATGAGGCCGTTGAATCCAAAAATGCTCAAGCCTCCGACGATGGCGAAAAAGATTAGCAAGGGGTGTATCCTGAGGCTGTCGCCAAGAATGACCGGTCGCAGGAAATTATCCGTAAAGGAAACAAAGAAGGCAGCCAATACACAGAAAGATACTGCCCTGGCTATATCTCCGGTGAGTCCCATGAAGAGCGATATAGGGATCCAGACGAGGGATGTCCCCACCATGGGTATGAAGGAAGCGATGGCAGTGAGGGTCGCCAGCACGAGGGGGCTGTTCAGCTTGAAGACAACGGAGAGTATGAACATCACCACAGCCTGGTAAATGGCTACAAGGAAGAATCCCAGCACAAGCTTTCGGCCCGATTCGCTCATCTTCATCATGAACATCTTTGTATAGGTGTTCTCTATCGGGATGGCCGATACGACGAGGGATGCCAGGTGCTTGCCGTCGACGAGAAGAAAGTAAAGCGTGAAAACCATGAAGGCCAGGGTTGTGGCGAGGGATGCGACATTCTTGAGGATGGTGCCCGAAAAGCCGATGATGCGGCTGGAACTCGACACGATGAAGCCCTTGACCTCACGGAGGACATCGATGCCGCTCAGGTCTATCGATTCGGCCGACAGTCTATAGATGAAGCCTCCAAGAGGACTTGTGTGGCTGAGGGTGAATATGTCGGGATGATCTTCAATAACCCTGATGATGGAACCTGAAAGATCGACCACCTGCTTGAGGAGGGCGATGAAAAGGAAGGTGAAGGGGACGGCGAGAACGAGAACACCCACGACGGCAAAGAGGCCGGCGATGATATTCTCCAGGAAATTTCTCTTCTTGCCCAAGGCAGGGTCGCGTTTCAGGAATCGCGTGCTTCGTTCATAGAGGGGAGCGAGAAAGGCATAGATAACCCCCGACCAGAGGATGACGGTCACAAAAGGGTAGAAGAGCCGTGCGACGAGAAGAAAGAGGGCGATGAAAAATATGAGGAATATTTGCTTTTTTGTCGTGCCTTGCGTCATCCTGATAAAGTAACTGCATTCGGCGTGTTTGTCGAGCCGAGCCATGGTTCATTGGGGTTGGGGTTTCTGCCAAGGCGCTTCCTGGAACTTTGGGGTTCCGGTACAATGAAAAATCCATCGATCGGATGAGGAGAAAGTCTGTATGGGCGAATTGTACATAGTCGGTACGCCGATAGGGAACCTGGGAGACATAACGCTTAGGGCGCTCGAAACCCTTAAGGCCGCCGATACTATCGCCTGCGAGGATACGAGGCACACACTCCAGCTTCTCAATCACTTTGCCATCGCGAAACCCCTCGTCTCCTGTCACGCGAACGACGAAGCCAAAGGTGCCTTGCGAATCGTCGCCCTTCTCGACCTGGGGAAAAAAGTGGCGTACTGCACCGACGCGGGCACCCCGGGGCTCTCCGATCCGGGCGCAGTGCTTGTCCGTTCGGCGCGCGCGGCGGGACACGAAGTCATACCCATTCCCGGGCCCTCGGCCTTCGCCACCCTCGTGAGCGCCTGCGGTTTCGGCGGCCGGGGTCTTCTCTTCGACGGCTTCATGAGCCCCAAGGCCACGCGGCGCCGCGCGCGCCTTGCCGTCCTCCTCGAAAGGGAAGAGGCCTTCATGCTCTACGAATCCCCGTTCAGGATAGCCAAACTAATGGCCGATATAGCCAGTCTGGAGCCCGGGCGCCAGGTCTGTATCGGCAGGGAACTCACGAAGATCCATGAACAGATTACCGTCGGCAGCGCGTCCGAGCTTTCGGCCCGCATGGGCGGAGGGGAGGGGGAGCCCATACCCCAGAAGGGCGAGTTCGCGGTTCTCGTGGCTGGCAAAAGTTGAACGCACCATGATCCAGGTAAGACAGCTCTCGAAACTGCATGGTGTCGCGAGGACGCGAAAATGCGCTATTCTCCTCGAGCGGGTGGAACTCGACCTGGCCGAAACGATGAACGGATCGGCTGATTCCGTGTCCGGGACTCGCGCGGTCTCCCTTTTGGCCTTTGCTCGCGAGATCGCCCTTTTTCTGGCCGAATCCTCCGAATCGAGCCCCGAAATCGCTGCCTCGGCGAGGGCGTGCATGGAAGGCCTCTCGGTTCAGGAAACCTTGTCATCTTTCCGCGCAATCGACGATTTTCGCCACATTCTTATGAGAATTTCCGGCCAGGCGCCCGCCGACTGGGACCTCCACGACTTTAGGTCAGCCTGGGTGAAGGGCTCTCATGGAGCCCCCGCCGTTCCTTCCTTCCAGGTTTCAGGGTTTACCTCGAAGATATCCGTTCACCTTTCAATGTCGGCACCATTCTCCGGACGGCGGAGGCTCTCGGCTTCGAGGAAGTGCTACTCTCGGAGGGCTGCGCTGATCCGCTTCATCCCAGGGCGCTCCGTTCGTCCATGGGGGCCGTGGAGCTCATTCCCTGGAGACGCTGCCCAATCGATGAACTGCAGGCATTGGGACCGATATTCGCTCTCGAGCTGGGCGGCTGCCCTATGGATGAATTTGCCTTTCCCGAGAAAGGGCTGCTTATCCTCGGTTCGGAGGAGTTGGGAGTGTCCGCTTCCTGCCTCACCCTCGCCGGCGAACGTCGCGTCAGCATTCCCATGCGGGGAATCAAGGCTTCCATAAACGTCGCGGTGGCCTTCGGCATCGCGGCCGCCTGGGCGATTGCCAAGTACGAGTTCCGGGGCAAGTCTTTCCTCACCACGCTGATCGACTTCACCGACACCGGCATCCTCGACGTGTTCATTGACGAGGCCTTCGTCAAGTTCCGCGAGATGCAGATGGGCAAGGGCGGCCTGCTCAAGGGCCAGGACCTGGCCTCGACCTTCAGCTTCCTGCGCCCCAATGACCTGGTGTGGAACTACGTGGTGGGCAACTACCTGAAGGGCGAATCGCCGCCGCCGTTCGACCTGCTGTACTGGAACTCCGACGCGACCAATCTGCCTGGCCC
>PGXP01000130.1 GCA_002839205.1 Spirochaetae bacterium HGW-Spirochaetae-9 | reverse complement strand
TTTCCCGGGCAAAGCTTCGGGCCAGAAGCAGGGTCGCGGTGTTGGTAAAGGCTTCATCCACCAAGGCTGCCTCATGGTCGAGGATTATTTCCTGAATAAATTGGAGACCCAGGGTAGTTCCCAAAATTGAAAAGTCGGTTCCAACCAGGTAGTGGACTGTATTTTTTGCAGTATAGCCCTGAGGGTAGACGGTAATATCGCCTTGGTAACGCTTGTCAAAATAGAATGCGCCTTCCGATTTAAGAACAAGAGGACCCAGTGTGGCCGAAACCCCGTAGCCCGCGGCCGCCGTCCGGTAATACTCTCCCTGAACGCTTATGGCAGTGAGACCTACCCCTGGCGTAATCGTTTTGCTGACAACGGAAAAACTCGGTGTATCGTTCCAGAACCATCCGCTCATCAGCGAAAGATCCACGCTGGAGCCCAGCCATCCATAGCGAACGAAGTACTCTCCATTGGATAAATTCAAGTCCGGCGAAATAGAGGGCAAAAATGTAGGCTGAACAGGAAAGGGCAATGTCGGCGCCCATAGCGAATCCGCCGCAGGCTGTATGGTCGGCGTAAATAAAGGAAGCCACACAACTTCCAGCTGATGATTTCCCGAATAGAGGTTGGCGCGTAGGCCGGTCACTGCCAGCCGCAGTTCTTCAAAATCAGGCACCAGAAAGCGGGAAAGATCCTTGGGCGAAACGAGGTCGGTTATGAAAACGGCATCGCTTTTCCCCCAGATGATCTGCTGCTTGCCGATTCGCAGATCAAAGGAACTGCCATAATAATACAGGTATAATTCCCTGAGCGCCGCATCAAAGCTCTGGTTCACATCCGTATCGAGAATTACATTGGCGTACAGCAGGGTGGTATCCGTATCCCAACTGAAGCGGGTATCGAGGGTGTTTTCCTGCATGAATACGGACCAATTCGACAGCAGCGCGCCTGCCTTGCTTCTCCCATATCCGTTGAAAGAAATATTGTCTGCCGAAAGTTGTGCGATCCCAAAAAGCAAAAATACTATTGCCAGACTGCGCATTAAATTGTTTTTCATTTATAGCGCCTTCATCATGCTGCGTTCCGTAAAGACCGATTCCAGCATTCCCTTATTCACTTCCATGGATGTAAAAGCCATGGTAGTGCGATGATTTTTCTGGACGTTATGCATTTCAGTCTGCGTGATCATGAGAAAACCACCTATTTGTTCAGCCTTGTGAATAGTGAGGGTTTTCAGCAATGTGCCGCCTTTGTCGTAATAATCCCTGCGAAATCCCAACTGCTTGTTCTTGGATACCCAACTTACCACCTTGGAGTAGCTGTAATTCTTATCGATAGGACTGCTCTCGATAATCCAGCACTCTTCTCCAGCTATTGTCTCGCTGCCTATTATTTTATGGCTGTCTTCATTAGGATGCCGCTCTGCAAGATCGTCGTAGCTGAAATCTGATCCCATGAAGGAATCGCCCCTGCCATCGGAGCTTATGCGTTTTACGCGCTTCAAGGCGGGCAGGTATATCCATTGATCATCGCCCTTCCACGCTTCGGCGTAGCTCCAGTTCATGAAGGATGTGCCCCTGACATCGGCAGGGTCCTGGAACTGCATGATTTTCTTGTCCAGGGTTCCAAAACTGGCTGAAAGCTGTTTTATAGACCGGACCCGTTCACGCCCCTTTGAATCGACCAAGGTCATGGTGAGAAGCGCCGACATATCCGACGGCTGGGGTCTGGTGTAAACTTTCATCATAATTTCGGAGGCTGATTCCAAAGCGTTGGGCGCTTTCGATCCAGCTTGAGCGCTTAAGGGGCTAAGCAGGGCGATAGCCGCCAGGGTGCACAGGAAGAAGCTTGTCATGAGCCTGTTTTTCATTTTCGATCCTTGAGAAGGGAAGATGATTTCCTCAATACGAGGAACATTACGCTGATTGTGGCTATAAAGGCTGAAAGCATGTTGAGCGATACCAATAAGCCAATCTGGCGATTGGGCGGAAAAACCGAAAACACCATGACCATAAAGCCTGAAATCACTATAGCGGCATTCTGCAGCACAGCCCTGCCCGTATGGCTCATGGAAAAACGTGCAGCTTCGGGCTCATCGCCCTTTTCCTTGAGGCGCTCACGATAATGGGTAATAAAGTGAATCGCATAATCCACGCCGATGCCCACCGCGATGCTGGAGATCAGGGCTGTAGAGATGGTAAGCGGAATATTCAAGACTCCCATAAGGCCAAAGTTGATCATTATGGTTATGAGCACAGGGATTGTCGCGATGCCGCCCAGGATAAAGCTTCGCAGCATGAAGGATACAAGCACGAACACGATAAGTACGGACAGGCCCAGGCTGGAAATCTGCCCTGTAAGTATTAGGTTGGAAAATACCAGACTCTTGTACCCCGACCCGGCAAAATTGATTGTGATTCCCTTCTCGGCGAAGTCGTCCGAAAATTCCTTAGCCCTTGCTATTACGCCCTCGATGCTGCGGCTGTCGTCGCTTTTCAGCTGAACGACCATGTTGGCGCCCTTGAAATCGCTGTCCACCACCTTCCACAGGTTGTCAGGATCCCCTGACATTTCATAGAGAAGAAGATATTGGGCTACCATATCCGAAGATTCGGGAATTTTATCGAAGGCAGGATCTTCGGCGTTCATGGCAAAGTGCATCCGCTTTAAATACGTGGTAAGCGAAAGACTGTCGCCAACCTTATCGAGGCCCATAATAGAGCCCTGCATCTCGTCCATCAGCGCAAGCACCTCTGGCCGCTTGAAGGCATCGTACTCATCGGAATCGAGAATAATGTTTACGGACGATGTGCCGCCGAAATTTTTATTGACAAAGGCATCGGTCTGTACAATAGCGCTGGATTTTTCGAAGTTTTCCAGAAAGCTCGTGTTTATCCATACCCGGGAAAGTCCCCACAGCGAAAGCACCATGAGCAGGCCTGTCAGTCCATAGACTATGCCTTTATGGGCGCTTACGGCATCGGCAAAACGGGCTCCAAAAAGCGCCGCAGGCTTTTTATTTTTCCGGCGCTTGCTGATCAGCGCTTTTCCGTTGCCCAACAACACTATGCCCGATGGAACCAAAACCATGGTGAGCAGCCAGGAAATGGCCACGCCGAAGGCGGTGAATAGGCCGAAGTATTTGACAGGGTACACTTGTGAGGTGACGAGGGATAAAAATCCTGCAACGGTGGTGAGCGCCGCGAACAGGGCCGGCTTGCCGATGAAAAATATGGCATTGCCCGCTATTTCGCTCCGGCTTGAACCGGGGTTTTCCCTGGTAAAAAAATCCACCTGATTGTAAAAGTGTATCGCGTAGGCTACGCCATTGGCGATGAGCATGACAGGGATCATTATGCTGACCGAATAGAGGGGTATTCCCAAGGCTGTCATGAGGCCAAAGGCCCAGACAGTGCTTGAGAGCACCACAAAGAGGGTTATTATCGTCCTGCTTATTTGCTTGAGCACCAGCAGCAATACAATGGTGATGACCAGAATCACCATTGGAGCGGTCCGGCTCATGTCTTTGGGTCCGAGCTTCGCCAAGGTGCCTTCCACGATAGGCCTTCCGGCCACATGGATTGTTTCAGGACCGGCAAACCGCTCTGCAGCGCGCATGATCTCGTTGTAAAGATCATTGGAAAATCCGCTTTCAGGCAGTTCCACCGCAATGAGAGCGGTGCGGCTGTCTTTGGATACCATGCGGCCAGCCACCATGGCGTTGCTGCTTACCGTGGCTCCGATTTCGTCGGCTTCTTCCTGCGTGAGCGGCGCATCGGTATAGAATCGCCTGATATCGAGGCCGTCTTCGGTACCAATAATATTGTCGCCTGTATGGATGGACTGAATTCTTGAAGAGGAAAGCCCTTCATTTTCATGGAGGGCATCTTCGATGGCTATCAGTTTGCCGAGCGTCCCCGGGTTGTACACCGACTCAGGATGTTCTACAGCGATGAGAATGGCATCCTTGATCATGAATCGCTGGTTGGCCTCCTCACTGTATACAAAGGCGGGATGGGTTTTCGGCATGTATTCATCCAGGTTGGTTTCCATTTTAAATGACGAAACCACCGATATTCCCGCCAGCACCGTTATGCCAAGTATTACCAGCACTGCAAGAAGAGGCTTTTTTGTAAGAGAGGTGAAAAAACGACGCACTGGATACTCCTGTGCAGAAATGATTTTTTGTTAGCTAATTTTAACTAACTTAGCGAATAAACAGACTTCACTTTAAAATTGCCGATGCCATATGCCTATGCCGCTGTAATCAGGAGCAGAATTGATTGTATGTACTTCTGCGTACTTTTTACCAACGAATGATTTTTTTGCTGATCCCTGTTCATCTGCCATTCGGATACCAATATCCGGAAGCCTCCAATCAGCATCAGCGAAACTGCCCTGCTATCCAGATCCTTTTTAAAACTGCCTTCGGCTATACCCGCATCGAGCAGGTTTTTTATCCGGTCGCCAGTTTCCCTGATCATAAAGCGGATTCGTTCGAGCAGGTCGGGATCCTGCTTGAAGAGCATGTCAGGAAAGAGAACAATCACCAGGGACGGCAAGGATTCAAATGATTGTGCCTGGCGCAGGAAAAAACTTTTAAGGCATTCCACGGCGGGCTTGCCTTCCGCTACCGTATCATGCCAGGCATCATTCCTGATTGCAATTATTTCGTCCACCACAGCGGAAAGGATCGATGCCTTGGAATCGAAATGCCTGTAAAGCGCCGGCTCGCTCACCCCAACTGCCTTCGCGAGGTTTTTTATGGTGAGCTCCTGAATGCCCTGGCCGGCAATGAGGCTGAAGGCAGCTTTGAGAATATCTTTCTGTCGTTCGGTTGTGTTCATATTGTTCCTGCTTTAAGTTAGTAAACGTTAACTAACAAATTGTCAAGTACTCATTTTATAACATCCCTGGTCTAGGCGGCGCCCGCTGCCGCTCCCCGAGCGATTTTCGGCATTATGTACGGCCTCTTTCCTCTGTGATAGGCTCAACACGGCGAGAAAACTATTTTTCGATCTGGATCACAGGCTGGAATCCGCAGGAGGTCTGGCAAGGTGGAACGCGAACTGCACTTCGAGGCCGAAATAAAGGCAAATCCAGGAACTTCGGGCGGCGCCTACATCGAATTCCCCTTCGACGTCGAAAAAGTCTTTGGCCGCGGGGGCCGAATCAAGGTGCTCTGCAGCTTCGATGGGATCGAATACCGGGGCTCCCTCGTGAAGATGGGCACACTCTGCCACATCGTCGGATTGCGAAAGGATATCCTCTCCTCAATCGGCAAGAAACCCGGCGACATGGTGACGGTGCGCATCGAAGGCGCAAAAACAGCAGTCACCAGGGAGAGCAGGCTGTCCCAAGCTATAGAAGTGCTGAAACCGGCGGCCAAATCCCCGATCGCGGCCTACATCGAAGGTTTCGATGGACAGAAGCGGGCGCGGCTCGAGGAAATCTACGCTTTTATACGGACGGAAGCACCCGGT
>PGXP01000129.1 GCA_002839205.1 Spirochaetae bacterium HGW-Spirochaetae-9 | reverse complement strand
GCCTGCGCCATCCACGGAAGGTTCGGCTTCGATGACGCGCTCAAGGCTGCGTCCACTGCTCATTTCACTCCTTCGTCGCAGGGAGCCTCTTCCTTGTCAGGTCGTGAAGTCTCACTGCTGTGTGGTTCGGTGCATTTTTCGAGAGCGACTTTGTCTTCCTCGGATTTGGTTTTTTTCTTTTCGGTATCGTTTGTTCTCATGCAAACCTCCATATATAGAATGTAGGTGTAAAATACTCTGAAATCTTTTCTGAAGCAAATTTGTCCGTCCGCGTTTCCGCCCGCCTCTATGCCAGGTACTCCGGCTTGATCTGGCTCATCGATTTGAAGATGTTGCGTTTGGCGAGGCTGGAGCCGCCGGTGAGACCTTCGATGAGTCTGCGTGTGTTCTTGCGGGCTCCATCAAGGTTGAAGCCGCAAGTGCAGGTATGGGAGACAAAGCCGAGTTCGGAAGCACAGGCAATTACCTGGCGCTCCTCGCAGAGGGCAAGAGGGCGTATTACCGTGAGAGGGTAGTTGTCGTATTTCATGACGGGAGGCATTGTTGCGAACTCCCCTTTGCGCATCATGTTCATGAAGAGAGTTTCGAGGATGTCATCCATGTGATGCCCGAGGGCGAGCTTGTTGAAGCCATTGGCCCTGGCATAACGGGACAGTTCGGTGCGGCGCTGTGTGGCGCACCAGAAACAGTTCATCGTCTCCCCTTCCTTGAGTCTCCCTGCGATGGGCACATCGATGCGCCTGTAGGGAATGCCCCATTCGGCCATGCGCTCCGCGATCCAGGCGTCGTCGGTTTTTTCGGCCATGCCCGTTTCATTGATGTCGGAAGCGATAAAGCAGGCTTCAATCTCGAAGGGAATGTCCCACCATTGGCGTTTCATGGCGAGATCGCGGGCCAGGCAGCTCGAGTCCTTTCCGCCCGAGACACCGATGAGGATGCGGTCGCCGGCCTCTATCATCGCATAGCGCCGCAGGGCTATCTCGACGAGTTTGGCGAAAAGGGTTTCGGCATTCTTCACCGCTGGCCGCTCCCATCCTGACCCTGCGCCAGCAGAGCCTTTTCGAACTCCGCCTTCTGGTAGGAATAGATAGAAGAGCAATAATGGCACTCGGTTTCGAGAGGCCAGGGGCCTTTCTGTAGGATGTCGGCGACGACAGCCTTGTCCAGCCCTGCCATATGGCCGAGAAATCGCTCGCGCGAGCAGGGGCAGTCGAATGAGAATCCGGCTTCGGCTGTCCTTCTGGCACCTGCCTCGCCGAACACCGCGGCGATAAGGTTGTCCCTTGTGCCACCCTGGGCAAACCAAAGGCCGAGGGGAGGAAGGTGCGAAAGCAGCGATTCAGCCGCAGCGAGAAAATCATCGTCCGCGCCGGGTAGGGCCTGGAGGAGAAGGGCGCCGGCTCCGAATGCGCGGCCCTGTTCGGTGAAATAAATGCCCGAGTCTATGGCCGTCCTCGTCTGCTCCGACTCGAAAAAATACCGGGTGAGATCCTTGCTGATGTTTCCACTTCGTAAGGGAATCGATCCGGAGAAGGGATGGGAAGTGCCTTCCATGCGCGTAACGGTGAGGACGCCTGGACCGAAGAGATCGATGGGAGATGCGGCTTCGAGGGCCTCCTGGGGCAGAGGATTCCGGAAAAGCCGACCCCGCGCGCTGATGCGGCCTGAAGGAGCCTTGATCCCTTCCGCGCTCATGCCTTCAGCGGGACCTGAGCCATCGATGCGCAACATGATAGAACCTGGATCCTTGAGGAGGGCAGCCATGAGACCCGAGCAGAGGAGACCCTTGCCGAGCGTCATGGTTTCTATGGGGCCGAGGCTGTGGTTGGCTCTCATCTGACTGATCGCCCTCGTGCCGTGGATGAGGAGGCCTCGCATTTCGATCTGCCCATTTCGGGGTCCCATGGAGAAAAATGTCACCCCGTCGGGGCTCAGGGTTGCGAGATGGGCTTCGAGCGGGGGGTCGTTGAGCGCTTTTCGTACCATGAGCGGAATGTACGCGCAAGGAGGCGCAAGGGTCAAGCGCGCGCCGAGCCTGGGGCCTCTTTGCGCGCCTGGACTGGCACCCGGATTTCGCACTTGCAATTGGCTTCGATTGTGCCATACTTTTACAATACTTCACCGACCAAGCGCTACAGAGGAAAAGCAATGGAAAGAAGCCGAAGGCTGTTGATTCCATATTGGACCCTGCTCGCTGCCCTCGTCGTCTCCTGCTCTACGCCGCCGACCTCACCAATGAACGTGGAAAACGACAGGGCAAAAACCCTTGTCCTGGGGGCAGGCGAAGCCCCTCAGCCCGTCGAGCAACCAGGCGTTGTGCAGCCGCAGCCGCCTAACAGTCCGCAGGCTGCAACATTGACCCCTGAAGAAGAGGCTTTCCTTTCGAACTATCTGTCCCGCCTCAGCTATATGGTCTACTACGGTGACGATTCCGGGCTGGATTCCCGCTTTGCGAAGATAGCCGTGAGCCAGGCCAACCGCTACCTCATCGAGAAGATGGGGCTCTCCGTCATCGATTTTGATCAGATCGAGCGGAACAAGCGCGACCAAATGGACGCCTGGCAGGCCGAAACGGGCGGCTCCATCGATATGATTCAGTACCTAGCGCAAAAATTCAGCGCCGATATATACATAGAAATCGATCTCAAGGCCAGCGGGGAGGGATTCCCGGGCTCGTATTCAGGCAGTGCCCAAGGAACGACGAAGCTCTTTGAGACTTCTACGGCCGCACTCCTCGGCTCGATCGCCTTCATGAGCCCTGCTACCTTCAGCCCCGTTTCGGCCGATGCGGCTATCGCCAACGCCATCGCCGCGAGCCTGTGGCAGGCCATGCCGAGGGTGACAGAGCAGGCAAGGGCCCTCATGGCGGCTTCCATGCGGCGAGGCCTGCGCTACGAGCTCATCGCCCAGAAGATTCCCGACGCCAGGCAGGCCTCGCAGTTTGTAAAGGCTTTGTCGCGGAAATTTCGCGAGGTGGAGCAGTTGTCATTTTCCCAAGGGGAAACGCGCATAGCCCTTTTCGGTTTTATGGACAAGGCCAAGGTGCAGGATGCCATCTACGAGGCTGCCCTGGCCTCGGCCATGCCTGACATGTATCTCGTCTACATGCGGGGCAGGTCCTTCGTCTTTAACAGCGGAATGTGAAAGCGGCTGGCAGAAAAGCATACCAAAAGCATCAAGGAGGATAGGATGAAAAAAACGGGCGTCAAATCGGGACTGGTTGTAATCATTGCGGCTTTGCTTCTTGTCGCCTCCTGCGCGACCAAGCCTCCTCTCATGAAGGGCGAAGCTCTTCTCGAAGACAAAGGCACTGCCTATAAGGTGAAGACACCCAAGTGGGTGGAAGCGGCCATCATCGGCGGATCGAAAGAAGTGGAGAAGATGGCCGATTACAGGGGCTTTGTCGTCTTCATCGCCCAGTTCGAAGGTCAGAACCTCCAGAGCGCCCAGCTTCTCGCCGAGCGGATGCAGGCGCAGACCGAGCTGGCTTCCTACCTTTCGACGAGGGTGAAGGATGCCTTCAAGGGCGCAAACGTGGCCAATGCCGACTCCAAGAATTTCGGGGTTTATGGCGAGAGGTTCGTTGCGAGCGTTGCTGAATCCACCTATTCGGGATTCCGCAAGGATACGGACTGGTGGGTGAAGGTCCAAACCTTTACGCCGAACAACAAGCCCGACAAGCAGATCTATCGCGTCATCCAGCTATGGACTATTCCCAAGAACATGCTCAACGAGCAGTTCGACATGATGCTCGCGAGCCTGGCGGCGAGCGAGCCCCCCACGACAGAGACGAAGCGGGCTATGGACCTCGTGCAGGGCACCGTGGCCAAGGATTTCTTCGAGGGAAAATGAGCGTGAATAGGGGTCTTGCAGCAGGCATCCTGGTCCTAGCTCTTCTCGCTTCCTGCGCGACGAGCCCCGGTGTGCCGGAGTGGGTTCTCTCGACGCCGCCAGCGGACGGCTCCAACACCTATTTTTCGGGATCCTCCACGCAAGCCGACATCGGAACCGCGTTGCATGATGCCAGCGCCAACCTCATCGCGTCCATCATGCACTATATGGGCGTTGCGGTGACCGTGAGGACGAACGCCACGGCCAGGGCCTCCTTCGATGCCTATTCGGCCGAGATCAGGCAGACGGTGGAGACGGAGTCGTCCAACAGGCTTGCAGGTTTTCGTATCATACAGAAATTTGTGCAAACCAATAGGGAAGCAGGCACGGTCACTGTCCATATTCTGGCGAGCTATGCCACGGCCGAACTCGAGAAGGAGAAGGTCCGCATCGCGTCCTTGTTCCAGGAAAAGACCGATGCCGTCGCGAGGCCTGAGGCCGAGGGCGACGCACTTGCGGCTTCGGGGCGGCCCTTCGAAGCTGTCGTCAAGTACATTGAGGCTATGGCGGCGGCCTCGGGCTCCGATATGGAAAACGCTGCGATAAAACTTGAGAGAAACGCCAACAAGGCGCGCGCGCTAGTGTCGAGTTTCGAATTCATTGTCGGCGACGGGGGCGAGGTGAAAGCCTGGCTTGGGGAAAAGCCGGCGAAGATCCCAGCGATCAGGCTCATGGCCGGTGGGGGAGGGCAGAGGGCTCCTGTTCCCGGCGCATCCCTCCTCGTCGCCCACCCGCGCAGGCTGCCTTCGGGCCAGATTGGCTCAAGGACGGAATCCCTTATAACCGACGCCTCGGGCACAGCGGATCTGCGGCTGCCGGCGCCTGACTTCGTCGGAAGCGCGAAAATCACGCTGAGGCTGGATCTGTCGTCTTCCCTTGAGCTCCTGGAAGGGCTGGAGGGCAGGTATGCCCCAATCCGCTCGGCTCTAGAGGAAGAGATCCTGTCGAAGAGCGGCAGCCTCGCCTATATTGTGGAATCGGCGGCCGTCAGCCTTCCGATGGGCGTTTTTATCCTGGATTTCGAGGAGACAGGAGCCCTTTCCACGCGCAAGGTCATGCAGGAGGGATTGATAGAGGGGCTGACGAGGGAAGGCTTCTCCGTGAGGGCGCTTCCTCTCGATGCCTCCCTTCTAGGCCTGCCCGATGAGAGAATCCTTTCCCAGGCGTGGAGCCTCGCTTCTCCTGGCACGGTTCGTCTCGTCTGGGGGTCGGCCAGGATTGATTCGGTACATTTGGATGGGGGCTTCTTCGTGGCTCAGGCGAGCGCATCGGTGAAGGTGGCCGACTTAACCTCGGGCCGTATCCTCTACGCGGTTGCCAAATCGCGGCAGGCAGTAGCCGCCGACGAGGGCTCGGCTCGAAGGAATGCCCTCAGGGAGCTGGGTTACCAGGTTTTTGCGAAGGACATCGTCTCGAACCTGCCCTGAGCCAGTTTTGCTGCTGCTCTGAACCCTGCTAGAGCTTGAGGGTGATGCCTGCTCCCATCATGAGGCCGCCATAGCTGGGATCGCGCAGGAAGTAGAGCTTCGACAGGGAGGACCAGCCTTCCAGCCCAAAATCCAGGAAAACTCGCGCATTCCTGCCGAAAAGA
>PGXP01000128.1 GCA_002839205.1 Spirochaetae bacterium HGW-Spirochaetae-9 | reverse complement strand
CGCGCCGAATTGCTGGTGGAGCGTGACGATCGTCCAGGGGGGGAGGGTGCCCGAGAGCCTGACGCAGAGGCTTTCGAAGACATTTTGGCCTACCTTGAGTATGCGCTCGGTTTTATCGGCGCAGTAGATCGTCAGCTTTCTTGTGCGCAGGTCGGGGCGGGCGATGTAGAGGGCAATGGGAACGGTGAGGGGGCCGGATCCGATATCGACGACAGTGGCTTCATCCTTGAGCTCGAGAGGGAGACTTCCGAAGATCGAGGACAGTCGGATGATGTTCCAGGGGAGGAAGTAGCGCACATAGGCCGAATAATAGGCGGGCGAACTCAAGTATTCTGCTGCCCGGTGTTCTTTCTCGGAGGTGAGGTCCTCCCAGAGCGATCGGACCGTGTGGCCCAGGTCCTGCCTGTGCTTCTGTGTGAGTGGAACAACCTCGTCGAAGATGCCCGGCAATGCGTCCAAGGCTCGCGCGCAATCGTCCCCGATTTTCAGCGACTGCAGGGCTGCAGTATGGGATGGCTGCGTCATTCCAGGCTCAGGACTACCTTGCCCGATTCGCCTGAGAGCATGGCGGCGAAGCCCTTCTCGAAGTCGTCGAAGGCAAAGCGGTGTGTGATGACGGGGCTTATGTCGAGGCCTGAGCGGAGCATGGCCTGCATCTTGTACCATGTCTCGAATATTTCGCGCCCATAGATGCCCTTGAGGAAGAGCCCCTTGAATATGACGCGGCTCCAGTCGATGCCCGCGCCGTCGGGGAGGAGGCCGAGGAGGGCCATCCTTCCACCGTTGTACATATTCTCTATCATCTGCTCCAGAGCCTTGGGGTTTCCCGACATTTCGAGGCCTATGTCAAAGCCGCCGACCATGCCGAGTTCCTTCTGCACGTCCTTGAGCGATTCCTTCGCGATATTGACGGCGCGCGTGGCGCCCAGCTCCAGGGCCAGTTCGAGTCGCCATTCGTTGGTATCCGTGATGACGACGTTGCGCGCCCCCACATGCTTAGCGATGGCGGCTGCCATGCAGCCGATTGGTCCTGCCCCGGTTATGAGGACGTCCTCGCCGATCATGTCGAAGGAAAGAGCGGTATGCGTGGCATTGCCATAGGGGTCGAAGATGGAGGCGATCTCGTCAGATACTGAATCGTGGACATGCCAGGCGTTCGATGCCGGCACTGCCACGTATTCGGCGAAGCAGCCGTTCCTGTTGACGCCGATCCCGACCGTGTTGGGGCAGAGGTGCCGCTTCCCAGCCCTGCATGCCCTGCAGACGCCGCAGACAATATGGCCTTCCGCAGAAACCCTCTCGCCAGCCTTGTATCCTGACACCGATCGGCCCATGTCGACGATTTCGCCGACGAATTCATGGCCAATTGTCTGTCCAACGGTTATTGTGCGCTGCGACCATTGGTCCCATTTCCAGATATGGACATCGGTGCCGCAGATGGCTGTCTTCTTCACTTTTATGAGAAGATCGTTGTCACCGATTTCCGGCATGGGAACATCCTGCATCCATAACCCGGGTTCGGCCTTGCTTTTCACGAGAGCTTTCATGGCGCCCTCCTTTGTTCGTTGTCGATTATATACCGATATTCCTAGAGGAGAAAGAAGAGGGCTGCACCGCTCACCGCTATCGCCGCTCCGATTATCTCCAGGCTTTTTACTTTTTGCTTCAGTATTAGTATCGAAGGAATGATGATGACGACAGGCGTCAGTGCCATGAGCGTGCTCGCCGTTCCTGCTCCAGTGTTCTGCAGGGCGAAAAGCGAAAAGACCACGCCGAGGAAAGGTCCGAAGATCGCACCTATACCTATGTTCTTGATGATCATTCTTTCCTTCATCGGGGCGATGAAAACCTGCCGGGACTGCCTTGTGATCAGGGCCTGTATGCCAAAGCCCGCGATCGCCATGAGCACGCGTATCTGGGTTCCCGAGATCGAAGAGTAGTCGCCGAGCCCAACCTTCGAAAAAATGAGACCCCCTGCCTGAAAGACGGAGGAGAGGGAAGCGAAGATGTACCCCTTTTTCGAGGCAGAGAAAGGAATGCCCAGGCTCTTTTGGCCTTTTTGCCGCGACAGTACAACGATGAGAATGCCACCTACGACAATCGCCATGCCGAGAAGCCGCTGGGGCTTCATCCTCTCGCCCAGGAAGAGGAAGGCAAAGAGGGCGGTGAACAGAGGCGTGAGGGCCTGGAATATTACGGTGATGCGGGAACCTATGAGAATGTAGGCATTGAAGAGGAAATAATCGGCGACGACGAAACCCACGATCCCTGAAAGTGAGAGGTAGAGCCATGCGTTGGGCGAAGCATCGAAGGGCAGGGGCATGCCGCGGCTGATCGTTCCCGCCAGGGCAAGAAAAACCAGGGCAAACGTCACTTTCCAGAAGTTGACGGCGAGGGCTCCCGCCTTCCTGGATGCGTTTTCGAAAAATATCGCCGATATGGACCAGCATACTGCCGTGCCAAAGGCGGCCAGGGCTCCAATTCTTTCCATCGGGGGAGAGTATAGCCATATCGAATGCCTTATTCCATACGATTTCGAAAAAGTTTGACTAATGGCCAATCTGGCCCTACATTAAGCATAGAGAAGGAGGGAAGATCATGGCGATAATAACCATTGCGCGTGAACTTGCATCCCTCGGCGAAGAGGCGGCGCAGGAACTGGCGCGGATTTCCGGATACAAGCTCATCGACAAGGAGTATCTGGAAGCCAAGCTCAATTCCATCGGAATCACCGCCGAGAAACGGCAGAAATATGACGAGCGAAACCCGGGCTTCTGGGCTTCATTGTCGCAGCAGCGGGATGATTACCTGCATTTTCTCAAGACGGCCATCCTCGATGCCGCCCTTGAGAACGACTGCATCATCATGGGGCGGGGCGGCTACGCGATTCTGCGGGGCGTTCCCCACATGCTCTCGGTGAAGATAACCGCTCCCCTTTCGGTGAGGGTGGAGAGGACGAAGCAAGTATTCGGCTGCGACAACAAGCGCGCCCTGCAGATCATCGAGCAGAATGACCACGACCGCGGCGGCTTCCATAAATATTTCTTCTCGACGAACTGGACCGATGCCAGAGAATACGATCTCACCATCAATACGGGCGGCACGGATCCAGCCCATGCCGCGGTGGCCATCGATTCGCTGCGCGGGGTTTTTGTTGACAAGGAGAAGGAAAAGGCAGGCGTCCAGAAGGTTGACGATCTCGTTCTCGCCCAGAGCGTCGTAACCGAGATCATCTATTCCCGCAAGATTCCCGTACACTTCCTGGAAGCGACAGTTGAACAGGGTTCCGTGGTGCTTCACGGTGTCGCCAATGCCCAATCGTCCATCGACACCGCGCTCGCTGCGGCCCACGGCGTGTCAGGCGTAAAGCACGTGGAGAGCGCCGTCCAGCTTGTGCAGGAATTCACCGTAATGCCGTAAGGCACGGGTTCTGCCGTAAGGCAAGGGTTCTGCCGCGCTTCCGCTTTTTCTCTTACTCTGCTATTATCTTTTTTTGTGGACTACATAACAAGTTTTCACGGCATTCTCGAAACACTCAAGGCCAGGACCTCACAGATGAAGCTCCTTGTCGCGACAGGTGAGGGCGCCCACAGACAAGGCCCTCGCGTACGGGACATTCTCGATCTCGCAAAAAAACAGGGAATAGCCGTAGAGAAAGTTGAGCAGGCTCTCCTGGATAGAATAGACCCGGACAACAAGGGAATTGCCCTGTCGCTGCTGGGAAGGGATGCCGAAAAAAAACTTTCATTTGATGATTTTCTCGACAACCCGCCCGAAAAATCCCTCGTCATCGTTTTGGATCATATCGAGGATCCTCAGAATTTCGGCGCCATACTGCGTTCGGCCGATGCCTTCGGCGCAAGCCTTGTGGTTGTGCCTTTGCGGCGCGCCTCCCCCTTGAGCGATGTTGCTGACAGGAGCAGCGCCGGGGCTTCTGCCTGGGTGCCCGTCGCTTTCGTGCAGAATCTCGCCGACGCGGTGAAGCGGTTGCAGGCCAAAGGTTTCTGGGCTTACGCGGCCGATATGGGGGGCACGCCGCTCTCAAGCCTCGATTTGCCCGGAAAGACTTGCTTTATACTCGGCAACGAGGGCGAAGGAATTTCGCGCCTCCTTTCGGAAAAAGCCGACGCCGTCGTCTCGATCCCCATGCAAGGCCATGTTGAATCGCTCAACGTCTCTGTCGCTGCCGCGCTCTGCATGTACGAGTATCGGAGAGCGCACAACGACTAGATATCCCAAATATCCCTGAAAGGATGTTCACGCTCGCAGTAGAGGCACACAAAGGTGGAGCCCGATTTTCGGCGGAACTCCGTCGTCACCCCTTCATTGTGCTTCGGGTTGGAAATGCAGTTTTCGTTCTTGCAGGAGATTTCTTCGAAGCCGTAGATGCGCGGTGGCATGGAAAGGCGGAATTTTTTTGCCACCTTCGAGCCGCGGATGAGGTTGAGCGTGCAGCCAGGAGCAATGGCGGCCAACTTCTTGAGGTCCTTCTCCCCGAAGCTGATGATGTCGGGAAGCGATATGATGCCCTTGTAGACTTCCGGACCCTTGAAAGAGTGGTAGACGCCGTGGCTTGAGCGTACATTCAGCTTCAGGATTTTACGCACCGCTTCGATGTAGCTCCATATCTTCTCAACCGGCTCCCCCGTGGCGATATGATCGATAACGATGCCTTCCTCCACCGGCTTTATGCCTACCTTGTATTCGGGCTTGCTGTGTTCCACTGCAGAAGCCTCGAGGATGAAATCCTCGACAATCTCGGGCTCCATGGAGAAAGCGCCGTCGAAATCGTGACCGAGGAGGCCCGAGACCATGCCTATTTCGATGATTCGCGTCCAGTAGCCGTTGGCAGACTGGGCGTCCCAGCCATTCAGCGGCAGCTCGTCCAGGAAGGTGGGAATTGTGGGATTGAGCCTGTCGCGGGGAAGGGGATGGTAGAAGCGCGTGCCTTCGGGCAGGAGGCCCAGCATGTCTTTGCGGAAAGTAACGCTGCGGCGAAGTGCGGGCGCGCGTTCAAGGATCGATTCTCCCATCCGTTCCAGCTGCAGCCGCGTGAAGTACCAGAGAGGAGCGACCTTGCCTGAGGCAAGATATTCGTCGAGGGATTCGTAGACCTTCACCTGATAGCCGTTGGCCTTCATCTTATCGACATAGTAGGGCGGCATGGACAGGAGTTCGGGGGCGATGAGGTCGACTTCGACGTTCCTGAAAATTCTCAAGCCCTCGGCCTTGGAGTGGATGGTGCGCCCATGGTAGAGGTCGCCGGTGAGGGCTATATGGATATGGTCCTCGTTCCAGTCAAGCTGTTCGAGAAAGGAGAATTCGTCCAGAAATTCCTGGGTTGGATGTTCATGCTTGCCGTCGCCCCCGTTTATAAAGCCCGGGCGGGGCCTGCCCGATACCTCTGCATAGCGGGAAAGAGCTCCCTGCAGCCAGCGGCAGGTTCCTTCCAGCTTCGTGCGCAGGATAAAGCAGGAATCTGCGGAG
>PGXP01000127.1 GCA_002839205.1 Spirochaetae bacterium HGW-Spirochaetae-9 | reverse complement strand
GATCGCCCGAAAAGTATCTCGCGCTCATTGCGAAGATCAGAAAGACCCTCCCCGATTCCATGATCCGCTGCACCTTTCTCGTCGGCTTTCCAGGCGAAACCGAGGAGGACTTCGCCATCCTGCGCAGCTTCCAGGACGAAGCACGACTGGACTGGATGGGCGCCTTTGCCTATTCCCGCGAGGAAGGCACTCCCTCCTATTCGATGAAGGGCCGCGTCAGCAAGAAGACGGCGAACGCACGCAAGGCCATCGTCGAAGCGGCCCAGGAAGCCATCACCACGGAGCGTCTGCAGCGCTTTGTCGGCGCCGAGGTGGAAGTGCTGGCCGAAGAATCCATCGAAGGCGCGGAACTCAGCCTGGGAAGAGCCTGGATGCAGGCGCCTGAAGTCGATGGCCTCACGGTGGTCAAGGGCAGCACGATGCCGGGAAGCCGACGCCGCGTTACCATCGTCGCCGTCAACGGGGTCGATTTCGAAGGCGAATTGGTGGAGCCGGTCTCAGCGGCGATGCCGTCGGTTAAAGGCAGCCTTTGATGGCGGAAGAAAGGCGTTTGCCTCCCTACCTGGCCTCGCTCAATCCCGAACAGCTGGAGGCCGTCCTCCATGAAGGCTCTCCTCTCCTCATCCTGGCCGGGGCCGGCACGGGAAAAACCAGAGTCATCACCACCAAGATCGCCTACCTTGTAAAGGAAAGAGGCGTCCAGCCCGAATCCATTCTCGCCGTCACCTTTACGAACAAGGCTGCCCGCGAGATGCGCGAGCGGGCAGCCAGTCTTGAGCCCCGCTGCGAACGGGCCGTCATCCGGACCTTCCACTCCTTCGGCGCCTGGTTCTTGCGCCGAAATGCCGCCGCCGTCGGCCTCGACTCCAACTTTGTCATCTATGACGACAGCGACTCTTCCGAGCTTATCCACGCCGCCTTTCCGAACATTCCCAAGCCCGAGTGCAGGCGCTACGCCTCCCTCATCGCGCGGGCCAAGGATTACAGCCTCGATCCCGACTCGCCCAACCTCAACTCATCCATACGGGACCAGGACTTCAGACGTATCTACGCTACCTACGAGGAGAGGCTGAGAGCCACAGGCAACGTGGATTTTGGCGACCTCATCCGCCTTCCATCGAAAATTATCGGCGAGGATGAGGCTATAGGCCAGCGTACAAGGCAACGCTTCAGTGTCGTCCTCGTCGACGAATACCAGGACTCGAATGTGGCCCAGTTCCTCCTCCTGCAGAGGATCGTTGGCCCAGGCACCTATATCTGCGTGGTAGGCGACGACGATCAGTCCATCTACCGCTTCCGGGGCGCCGAGATCCGGAACATCCTCTCCTTCTCCAAGATCTTTCCCGGCACGACAACGATAAAGTTGGAACGAAATTACCGCTCCTATCAGACTATCCTGGACATCGCGGGCGATGTCGTGTCGCACAACTCGGGCAGGCTGGGCAAGACGCTCAGGGCGACCAAGCCCGGAGGCGCCAAACCACAGCTCGCTCTCCTCGACGATCAGGATCAGGAAGTGGATTTCTGCGCCCGCATCATCCGCGCGCACATGAAACAGGGAGGGAGTCTTTCCGATATTGCCATTCTCTACCGCACAAACGCCCAGTCCCTCGCCTTCGAGAAGGATTTCCCCCGAAAAGGCATCGCCTATCGGCTTATCGGCGCCCTCCGTTTCTACGAGCGCGAGGAGGTGAAAGATACCCTCGCCTACCTCTCCCTCATCCTGAATCCCCGCGACGAGATCGCTTTCAGGCGTATAATCAATAAACCTGCCAGAGGTCTTGGCGACACCAGCGTGGAGACGATACTGGAAGACGCTTTCCACAGCGGGCGATCCGTCCTCGATGCTTCCCGGCAGATGAAGGATTCCCTGCGAGGCAAGGCCAGGGCAGGGCTTGACCAATTTCTCGCCATAATCGACCGCGCCGTCCTGCGCCTGGGCGATCCAAAAGCCGCGGAGAATCCCGATTCCGGCTCCTCGTCCCTGGGCAATCTCCTGGAAGCCATCATCACCGAGAGCGGGCTCGCCGGCTACCATAAAGGCCAGGACGAGATAGCGGGCACGCAGAAGATCGCCAACATGGAGGAACTCGTCAACGCGGCTTCTCTCTATCCCTTGGCAAGGGAAGGGCTCGCCGAGTTCCTTGAGACCGTGGAACTCGATCGCGGTTTTCAGGCCGGGGATGGATCGGAGGACAGGGACGCCGTCTCACTCATCACCATGCACAACACCAAGGGGCTGGAATTTCCCCTTGTCATTGTCACGGGTTTGGAGCAGGGTCTCTTTCCGCGCGACGAGGAGGAAGGCGATGACCTGGAAGAGCAGAGACGCCTCTTCTACGTCGCCCTGACGAGGGCCAAGGACAGTCTCTATCTTTCGGCCTGCCGCTGGCGCCGCATGAGGGGGAGGATCTTCGAGACGAGCCCTTCCCGTTTTCTCACCGAGATGGATCCCAGGAACTACGAGTTCTGGAAAAGCGGACCAAGCATTTCGAGACCTTTGCCTGCTCATTTTCCTCGATCCTTGCCCCCATCGGGTTTGAGCCCCGCGGCAGTCGCGCCTGCGGGCTCCGAGTGGAAACCGGGACAAACCGTCTACCACGACGAATACGGTCAGGGTTCGATCCTGAAGGTGAGCGCGACGGAAAGTTCAGGCTCCCTCGTCATCGTGCAGTTCGAATCGGGCAAGGTAGCCCAGTTTTTTCCAAAATATACGCGAAAACTCGAGAGGATAAAGGAATGACGATGCAGCTGTCCCACGAAGCCCAGGCCCGTATGGCGGCTCTTCCGGTCATCAGCAGGGCTCGGGGCTGGCGGCTCTACGGCGCGGATGGAAGGCGATACCTTGACCTCTGGGCGGACGGAGGCCGATACATCGCTGGCAGGCGCTCGGGAGCATCAGGCAGGATTGCCAAGGAATCCATCGACAGGGGCCTGGACGCGGCATTTCCCTCGTTCTGGGAAGGGCGCCTGAGGAAGGCGATGCTCGCCTGGTTGCCGGGCTATTCCAGCCTCTGGTTTTTCGCCTCGGAAACCGAGGCTCTCCTCGCCCTCGCCTCTGCCGATGGAGATTTCGCCGCGAGGATCGGCAGAGGGGCAAGCCTTTCCGAGGCTTTGAATGGCTTTGCGGCAAGGCTTCGGGTGGAATCCCCTTTCGGAGGCTACAGGAGGGACTACAAGGCAGACGCAGGCGGCACAGCCTTCGACGGACGCATAGCCATCGCCCTTCTCCCCCTTGCAAACGCATGGAGCTTCGGCATCGTTCTCGGAAAAGGTCTTGAGAACTCAGGCGAAGCCGCCATCTTTCCCTGTGAGGCCTTCGGCTCGGCAGTGCCGGCTATCAAGCTGGCCACCGCGGCCAGGGCTCTCGCCGATTTCAGAACCTTTGAAAAGGGCTATGGAGAAAAGGAATGGGCGGTCATCGATCCTTTTGTCGCCGGCATATTCACGCGCTCGGGCCCTTGGCTCTACCCCGCTTACCCGGCATCGGAACACGGCCGTGTTTTTTCGGCCTGTCTCGCGAAAGGCATAGTGATTTCTCCTGAATATGGCGAGCCTTCACTTGTACCAGGCGAGTTTGACGCAGGCGAAGTTGCTGCCCTGCCAGCGATAAAGGTTCTCTGAACTAAAATTTTTTAGTCGAAAAAAGACGCAGCGCCACGACGCCGCCGATAATAAAAAAGCCTCCCCATAGACTGTTCATGGTCAATCTCTCGCCGAGCAGCAAAGCGGACAGCAGGACAGTGCTCACTGGCTCGATCGTGCTCAGGAGGGAAACGTTCGCTGCTCCTGCTTTCTTCATCGCCAAAAAAAGGGTCGTGATAGGCCACACGGTCGCTATAAGGCCTATGCCGAGTATAGGGAGCCATTCAGAGAGCCCTGCAGGCATCCTGGGAGACAGTCCGGAGACAAGGACGAGAAACCAGTAGAAAATCGCTGCCACGGCCATAATCACCGCTGTCAAGAAAATTGGATCGAAGCTGGCAAAAATCCTTTCGCCGAATACCAGATAGCCTGCATACGAAAAGGCCACGAAAACGCCGAGAAGGAGTCCTGCCAGAGGATACTCGCCTGGTGAAAAAAAGGTGACGATGCAGCCGAGGAAGCTCATGGTCAGGGCGACGAGCTGCCCCTTTGTCGGGTGTCGATTAAAAAAAACGGCGGAAAGCAGCAGCACAAAGGCTGGATAGAGATATAGCAGCAGACTCGTTATACCGGGAGCGAGCATCTTCACCACAAGAAAATAAAGACCAGCTTGTGGCGTAAAGCCGAAAATCGCCAGTAGGAAGAGATTCCGGAAGGCGTTTTTCCCCCTCCCTCCGACTTTTAACCCAGGTCGCAACACCTTCCTGATGCCGAGCAGCAGCCAGAGGAAAGCCGATGCTATGGTGAACCGCCATGCGAGCGTTTGAGGCACGGAGAAACCAGATCCATAGAGGCTGGCGGCGAAGATGCCAAGAGTGGAAAAGCCGAGAGCCGAAATGAGGGCATATGCAATCCCGGCGCCTGTGAGCTGCCGACCTTCATTCATGGGTGTCGAAGACGGCTTTTCCCGGCGCGTATGAAGCGCCGTCGATGTTGGCCCTGAGCTTTTCGGCTTCATCCTGGATCCTTGCCACTTCGGAAAAACGATAGCCGCCGTCTGTAGGTTCAGCCCCCGACCATGCGGCAAGCCGTTTTGCGATGGTATCTGGCGCCCTGGAATCCGCCGGCCTGGCCTCGTCGAGAGGGGCGGTGACGCTCTCCGGTCGGAAGACATCCTTGGTTCCAAGGATGTTCCTGTAAACCACTCGACGGAGATTTTCCAATTTTATCTTTTCGTTCTGGGCTTTCTGCCTTATGGACCTGATGACGGGAATCCCGAAAAAGAGGGCGGAAAAGGCCAGCGGCACGATACCCAAGCCCCAGAACATGCCCGGTATGGGGTTGGAAGACCCGAGCATCTGAAAGAGGTAACCGGCGGCCGAATAGATCAAGGGAAATCCGCCCCGCAACGCAAGCCCCTTCGGCGTGCTGATGTAGATAGCCTGACCGACAGTGAGGGCGTTATAGAGGAAATAGCCGCCAAAAAAAAGGTTGAAGACATTGATGAGCCTGAAGACATTGTCGGCCTTGGGCGTATTCGTTGAAAACTTGTTGAGGCGCTTGAGGGCGACGCTCGATGCCAGGATGTCGGGTGTCGTGCCTACGCGCGCGAGGAGTTTCGGAAAGCTGAAATAAAGGGCGCCGGCATCGGTGACGCCGGGGCTTCCTTCGAACTCGAGAAGGTACTTGTTGATGGCGAGTTCAGCCTCGAGGGGATCCATGCCGGTGATCGCCATGAATTCGGCCATCGTGATGATGCCCTTGTGGGTCTGCAGGAATGCGACGACGGCTTTCTTCTCTACCTCAGGCCAATTGGGATTGGGATCCCCTTCGCCGAAAACATGGGAGAAGACAGCCTTATGTATAGGTCGGCGTTCACGGCGCCCCAGAGCCTGCCTTTCCCTCGATTCGGGGCTCTTGAACAGTTCCGAATAGAACCAG
>PGXP01000126.1 GCA_002839205.1 Spirochaetae bacterium HGW-Spirochaetae-9 | reverse complement strand
CGAACTCGTTCGCCTTCAGCTCCAGCTGCGGAATGCGCTGCGCGCCGGTCATGAAGGTGTGGGTGCGGGGCCACATGGCGCCGAGGACGGTTGAAAGGCCTGTCGCTCCGCCGTAATTGCTGGTTGCGCCGTACTGTGCCTTGAGTCCGAGGCTGTCCATCCACTTCAGGCTGTCGAGAGCGCTCTCGGCCAGTTTGCGGGCCAGTTCGATCCTGGGCGCGATCCAGCTGCCGTCGTCCATCTTCCTGAGGCCGCCCGTATAAATGTGCCACATATGGAGGGCGATGGAATCAAAGCCCGTCATGTCGACGCCGAGGGTCTTGTTCTGGTTTGCGGCATAGAAACTCTTGATATCGGCTTTCAACTGTTCAAGTACCGGCTTCCACTCGGGATATCTGTCGAACATCAGGGCCGGGTCGGCCATTTCGAGGGCCAGATACGCGTCCATCGACGATTTCTGCGCCTTGGTCAGCTTCATCGTCGACTGGGCTTCGGGGTCGACCGCGTTGTACGCGGCGCCTGCCATCATGGTGTTTCCGCCGATCACGGAACCCTTCTCGATGAGGATGACCTTCGCGCCCGTCTGGGCGGCGCTCAAGGCCGCGCTGAGGCCGGCTCCACCCGCTCCGATGACGAGGACATCGGTGTTCCAGGTCTGAGGGGCTTTCGGGGTTACCTTTACTTCCTTAGCACGCAGCGCCGCGACATCGAATCCGGCTTTCTTGGCCGCATCGGCTACCGCGTTCTTGATGCCGTTGCTGGCGAGGGTAGCCCCGGTGACGGAGTCGATCTTAAGGCTCTGGGTTTCGACGATACGGGCGGGAATCCTCTCCAGTGCGACCTTGGCCACATAGGGGGTTTCTTTTGACGAAAGAATGTTTACAGAGGCGATCCGGGCGGCGGCGACCACTACCTGGACCTTGATCGGCCCCTGCATGCCTCTGGCGCTGCCCTCATAAGTGCCATCCACAAGGGCGGAAACCTTCGCGGCGTCCGACGCGCAGCCAAAGATGGCGAGCGCCATCAGCACGATTGCAATTCCCGGAATTAAGCGTTTCATCATACATCCTCCTGAGAAAGTAGAAATTTCAGCTAGAATATCCGAGAGGCCTATAGACAGTCAATTTTTTTGCCTGAAAATTCGTGAATTTTTTATAAATATCGAATTATATATAAAAATATCCACCATTTTAAGGCAGGTTTAGTTTATTTATAAGTTTTCAGTGATTAGCCATCACTATCTTGTTGACAAATAGGTCTTTCTGTATCTATATGAATTGTTTTATTTTCCACACCACCTCACCTTCTGAAAAGGAGCAACTCTTGAAGCGTACAAGCACAATCCTTCGCATGACAGCCGCGCTGCTGTCGGTTTTCCTGCTGGTTTCACTCGGTTCTTGTGTATCCAACGACAGCCTCGCTAAAGGTAAATTCAGTCCCGGTACTTACTCGGCCACGGCAGAAGGATTCGGCGGTCCTGTGACCGTGAAGATCACCGTGGACACTAAGAGCATCACCGAGGTAAAAGCCGAAGGCTCTTCGGAAACGCAGGGCATCGGATCGATGGCGCTGGATGAACTTCCTCCTCTCATGCTCAAAGCCCAGACTTCCGAGGTCGACAGCATCTCGGGGGCTACCTATACAAGCAACGCGGTCAAGTTGGCCGCCGGTCAGGCCCTCTCCCAGGCCATGGGCAAGGGCGCCGACGTACTGACGATGAAAGATGGCGAATATCAGGCAACGGCAAAGGGATTCAACCTCCTGACCCCGATGGCTGTTTCCGTCAGCATCGCGGGGAATAAAATCACCGCGATCACGATAGGCAAGAATGGGGAAACCAACGGAATGCCCCAGGTCGTCCAGGCCAAGCTCGTCCCCAGGATCATCGAAGCCCAATCCCTGGCCGTCGACGCCCTCACCGGGGCGACATCGACTTCCAACGCCCTCATCGACGCCGTGAGGAATTGCGCCGTGCAGGCTGGAGCGACCGAGGCCGCTCTCTATCGCAAAGCCTCAGCTCCGGCAAAGAAGAACCAGGAATACACGGCTGATGTCGTCATCGTGGGAATGGGCGGCTCCGGAATGGCGGCGGCCATGAGCGCAGCCGAGCAGAGCCTTAAGGTTATCGCCATCGACAAGGCGGCGAAGTGGGGCGGAACGGCCGCGGTCACTTCGGGACCGATGGGCATCAACGTGCCGTCCCAGGTGAAGGCCGAGATACAGAACTGGCAGGACCCCATTTCCGCCACGAAGAGGGTCAAGGTGGCCGGCGAAAAGCTCGTCGACGACGAAGCCCTGTTCAAGGACTGGGTCGAGTATACGAAGATCGACGGCATCCAGGAATCCAAGACGGAGATCATCAAAAAGGTCATGGACAAATCGGGCGAGGTCATCGATTGGCTGGGCGGCTACGGCTTCAAATTCACCCCCGCCGTCGGCTTTGTCGGGGGTAAATGGGCAATATTCACCTCCTATGTGGGCAGCAAGGCCCTCACCGAGGACTACTTCGCGGCTGCCTACAAAAAATTTACCGACGAACTGGGCGGCCAGTACTTCCTCGAAACCGAGGCGACCAAGCTCCTCATGAAGAACGGCAAGGCGGTCGGAGTCCAGGCCACAACCAGGGACGGCGGAACGATGACGATACACGCCAAGGCCGTTGTCCTCGCCACCGGAGGCTTCGGCGGCAGCGAGAGCATGATGAAGAAATACCTCGGCGAATCCTGGAAGCTGTACGGCATGGCCCAGAACGATGGCGCCGGCATCCTCATGGCCACCGAGCAGGGAGCCGCCACCAAGAACATCGACATGCCTCCCATGTCCCATTTCGTAGCCCCCTACTCCATCATCACGAAGTTCGACAATCCGATGGACAACGATATCCCCTACGGCATGATCTGCTCACCCGAAGTCCTTGCCGTCGACCAGTCCGGTGCCCGCTTCATCAATGAAGAAAACATAGCCATGAACGCCTACAAGGTCGGCTCCAAGTACTTCACGATTTTCTCGAAGGAGCAGATCGACGCCCTTCGCCAGAAAGGCTTCGGCGTGACGGCTTCCGGACGCTACCTCTCCCAGGGCGGAGTGAAGGCCAACGTTCCCCTGTCCAATATCGATCGGGTAGTGGAAGAGGGTATGAAACGGGGCTTCATCTACAAGTCAGACAGCATCAAGGGCCTGGTTGCCGCGATCAACAATGGACGCATGACCGAAAAGGCTCTCCTCGCGTCGATCGAGGGTTACGGCGCCGGCGCCAAGGGCAGCGATCCCTTCGGAAAGCCAGTACAGCGCTTCGAAAGGCTCGGCGCGCCGAGCGCGAGCAGTGAATACTATGTCGCCGTCACCGGAGCCCCCTACATCTACAGCGTCTGCGCTGGATTGGACGTCAACGCCAAGATGCAGGTTCTCAAGAAGGGCGGCAAAACCCTGGACGGCCTCTACGCGGTCGGTACTGACTCCATGGGCGTGCTCTTCACGAACAAGAAAGGTTACGCGAATTATGGCGGCGTCGCCCAGGGCTACGCTTTTACCTCAGGCAAGATCGCGGGCGAGGAGATCGCCGCGGCGCTCAAGAAATAAGCTCTGCGATACCTTCGCTACCTGTGATGAGCCCACCTGTTCAGACAGATGGGCTCATTGTTTTTCAAGGTAAATATTGCACACAATGCTTGAGGTGTTGGAGGTAAAGCATGAAATGGCTTTCGCGGTTTACGCAATTGTTCTCGAAAAACGCGAACATGACCACGATGCTGCTTCTCGTCGTCATCGTCGGCATGGGCGAAAAAATGGCGGAACGCTTTCTTCCCCTGTACCTGCTGGCGCTCGGTGGCAGCACTTGGTCGGTCGGGTTCCTCAATTCGATGGACAACCTGCTCTCGGCGCTCTATTCCTTTCCAGGCGGCTGGCTCGCGGATCGCATCGGTCACAAGCGCTCTCTCGAGCTTTTCACCATCGTCGCGCTCTTCGGCTACCTTTTAGTGATTCTCTTCCCAGCCTGGCAGATGGTGCTCGTCGGGTCGATCTTCTTCATCTCATGGACGGCCATCTCGCTTCCGGCGATCATGAGCCTTGTCGCCAAGACCGTACCCAAGGAGAGGCGAAGCTTGGGCGTATCGATCCATTCCTTCGTTCGCCGCATCCCCATGGCGCTCGGACCTATCGTCGGCGGCATTCTCATCGGAGCATACGGCCGCATCCAGGGCGTCAGGGTAGCCTTCGGCGCGGCGTTCCTCATGGGCATCATCGCGCTGGCGCTCCTGCACCGGTTCATGGCCGACGACATCGACGAACAAAAACCGGTCGACAAGACGCCTAAAAGCGTTCGCAATCTATTCAACCCGGCGCTCAAGAGCCTCCTGGCGAGCGATATCCTCATCCGCTTCGCCGAACAGATACCCTACGCCTTCGTCGTCATCTGGGCGGTGGAAAACAACCACCTCACGCCTCTGCAGTTCGGTATTCTCACGACGATCGAGATGGCCACCGCGATGCTCGTCTACATCCCCGTCGCATGGATGGCGGATCGGTACGGGAAAAAGCCTTTCGTGTTGATGACCTTCGTATTCTTTACCCTCTTTCCTCTCGTACTCCTCTTCTCGCACTCTTTCGCGACCTTCGTCATCGCCTTCATCATCAGGGGACTCAAGGAATTCGGGGAACCAACACGCAAAGCCCTCATCATGGACCTCGCGCCGGAGGACGCGAAGGCCAGGACCTTCGGAGCCTATTACCTGATCAGGGATATCATTGTGTCGATAGCCGCACTGTCGAGTGCGTGGCTGTGGAATATCGCTCCCGCCGCCAATTTCCTTGTGGCCGCGGCCTGTGGCGCCCTGGGTACCTTGTTGTTCGCCGCTTTCGGAAGAGAGGTATCGCCGGCGCGTCCGGAATCCCGATCAATGAAGTAGACACAAGCTTGCGTTCTCGGAAAGACAGTAGGACCGCAAGCCTTGTTTCAGCAATGCTACATCTTTATTACGTCGGTTCCTTTTCTTTCGAAATTTCATCCGACATCTTCTCTACCAATGCCTCCATATACTCTTGTAAAATCGCGGGAGGCGGTACCGGAGCAAGCTTAACGCGCAGGAGGCTGGAGCCTTCCACTTTATAATCATATTTGCTCGAGTAGGAAGCATTGACCGATGCTGAAAAAGGTCCCCAGCCCGCTTTTGCCGAAGCGGATACGCTCTTTTCAGTCGAGGTAGCCATCGTAATGGCCATCTTTACCTCTATGACCGATTCGGTGAACTGATAGAATCCCGGGAAGAATCCCATCGATATCAACGGAAACTCAATTGTTTTAGTAGGGTCTTTAATGCTCGGGAGAGGAATTTTCGTATCTGCCATGAACTTCGCCACTTTAGCGGAGTTCGTATCCAATTGAGTTTGGGCATTCGCAATGCCAAGACCGAGCTTTGTTACCATTTCCGCGAATGGGACATTCAACAGTTCTTGCCCAACACTGTTACTCATACTCACTCCTTTCTTTCATTATTTTCTGCAGCTCGCTTGTGCTATTCTTCAGCAATTTTGATTGCCACTGCTGGATGAAG
>PGXP01000125.1 GCA_002839205.1 Spirochaetae bacterium HGW-Spirochaetae-9 | reverse complement strand
CTTCATCCTGGTCCATCTCAAGGCTTTCGAGCCGCGCGGAGGCGGGAATCCTTCGATTTTCCCAGAAGAGCGGCGATCTTATCCTCTACGCTGCGCCCATCCAGGCCTTGCGTTCCAAGTAGATAGTCCTGGTCCCCCACGATGTCACAGGAACTCGGACGAAGGGCAATGGAAAATATTTTCACATTCTCTTCCTGGAGAGTCGTCGACAGGATCGCGCCTACGCCGCTCGTGCCCACATGGTCCTCCAGCACAAAGACAGAGCGATACTCACGCAGGAATGCCGCGATCGGCTCCATATTCCAGGGCGTAAGGACGGGAATGGAGAGCAGGTCGATATCCACGCCCTTCGCAGAAAGGGCTTCGACCACCTTTCCGCCTTCCGCCAGCATGCCAGCGACGGCGAGAAGGGCGAACTCCGATCCGCGATCGACCGCGAGGTTGCAGTTCCCAATCGCCATATTCCCGCGCTCGACAGCGTCGGAGGCCTGCTTGCCGATTCTTAGGTATTTTGGTCCCGAATGGGCGAGCGCGTACTCGACGCAATACTTCACCTCGGCGGGATCGCCGGGCAGAAGGAGGGTCATGTTGGGGAAAGCGGCCATCGCGCCTATGTCCTGCACGGCGTGGTGGGAGTATCCGGCCGAACCATACATAAAACCCGCCCCCACGCTGACCACCGTGACATCCAGGTTGTGATAGCAGATATCGTTCCGGATCTGCTCAAGGCAGCGTAGTGTGTTGAAGTTGGCGATGGAGTAGGTGAAGACTTTGAAACCTTCCAGGGCCAGCCCGGCCGCCATGCCTGTCATGTTCTGCTCGGCCACACCGCAGTTAAGCAGATTGCCGGGGAACTTCTCCCCGAACTTCTCAACGACGGAATAGCCCAGATCGCCAATGAGGAGCATCGTTTCCTGGCTCGCGTCGGCGATCAACGCTTCGATAAATGCGCCGCGCATTAGTCACCCAGTTCCTTCGCAGCCCGCTCATACTCATCCTTGTCGGGGGCTCGGTAGTGCCAGACGATGCTATCTTCCATGAAAGACACGCCCTTTCCTTTGATTGTGTCGGCAATGATTACCTTGGGCATGCCGTTCGTGGAATTCCTGGCCGCGGCCAGTGCGTCCTCAATCTGCCCGAGATCGTGGCCGTCAATCCTCCAGGTCTCCCAGCCGAAGGCCCGAAGTTTCTCTCCCAGATCCTCGTTGTCCAAGATGTCCCGGGTTCTGCCCATGGCCTGGAACTTGTTCTTGTCTATGACCGCGATCAGATTGTCGAGCCTCCGTGAAGGGGCAAAGAGGAAAGCCTCCCAATTGGAGCCTTCATCCAACTCGCCGTCGCTCATGAGGACGTAGGTCTTCCAGGCCTCGCTCCGCCGCTTCGCCGCGATGGCCGTCCCAAGGGCGACGGGCAGCGCGTGACCGAGAGAGCCTGTGGAAAACTCTACGCCCGGGACAGCGCTGGAGATGTGCGACATTAGTATGGAACCATTCTGGGCATAACTATCCAGGAGGGAGGCATCAAAGAAACCGCGCTCGGCCAGGACGGCGTAGAGGGCCGCGCAGGCATGGCCTTTGGACAGGAAGAAGCGGTCGCGTTCCGGGGCTTCAGGGGCATCGGGGAAGACCATCAGAGCCTTTGCGTAAAGGACACAGAGCAGGTCCATGCAAGAGAAGGCCGATCCTATATGGGAAGTCTGGGAACGGTAGATCATGCTGAGGACAGCCCTTCTGACGTGGCGTGCCATCACCTGCAGTTCGTCCATGCCCTTCGGCCTCACCCGATTTCGCCGAATGACCGGATCTGCTTCAGGCTCTCTGCTCTGATGTCCTCGCCTCCCTGCATCGCATGGGTCCAGGAGAGGATGCTTTCGATTGCTCTGTCCAGAGACCAACGGGGCGCCCAGCCGAGCCGCTGTTTGGATTTCGAAATGTCCAGCTTGAGGAAGTTGGCCTCGTGGGGCTGTGGTCCCGCGTCGATCCTGTACCTCGCTTCCTGGCCCCAGAGTCTACACATTTTCTCAACAATCCACCCCACCGGCCTGGCATCATTGTCCTCGGGGCCAAAATTCCAGGCTTCGGCAAATTCCGGACCCTTCTCGTAGAGCCGCATCGCCAGGAGCAGGTAGCCGGAGAGCGGCTCGAGCACATGCTGCCAGGGGCGGATGGAGGCGGGGTTCCGAATGAGGATCTCCTTCTTATTGAGGAGAGAGCGCACGATGTCAGGGACAAGTCGGTCCTCAGCCCAGTCGCCGCCACCGATGACATTTCCCGCACGGGCAGAGGCCAAGGCCGTACCATGACTCTTCCCATATTCTGAGGCATTGAAAAAAGAATTTCTGTAGGAACTTGTGACCAATTCCGAGCAGGCCTTGCTGTTCGAGTAGGGATCGTAGCCGCCCATTGGCTCGTTTTCTCTGTAACCCCATGGCCATTCCCTGTTCTCGTAGCATTTGTCCGTGGTTACATTCACGAATGCCTTGACCTTGCCCAGAGTCCGCACGGCTTCAAGGAGATGGATCGTGCCCATCACATTAGTCTCGTAGGTGAGGATGGGTTCTTTATAGGAAAGCCTAACCAGGGGCTGGGCCGCCATATGGATCACAATCTCTGGTTCAGCCGCGTTAAGTGCTCGCTTTAGACTTTCAAGATCCCTGATATCCCCGATGATGCTCTTCACCAGGCTAGAGACTCGGGCGTCTTTGAAGAGGCTGGGTTTTGTGGGTGGCTCAAGGGCGTAACCGGTAACCTCGGCCCCCATGTCGGAGAGCCAGAGACAAAGCCAGCTGCCTTTAAAACCAGTATGCCCCGTGACGAATACTTTCTTGCCGCGGTAGAATTCCTGCACTATCATGAATGCCGCCTTTGCCTTCAGTCGCTAGTCGGACCACTTCTTCCAGGGTGCCTGTCGTTCCTGCCAGAGCTTGTCTAGCTCAATCTTGTCCCTCAGCGTGTCCATCGGCTTCCAGAAGCCTGAGTACTTGTAGGCACTCAACTCGTTGTCTTTTGCTAAGGTTTCCAGAGGGCCACGCTCCCACACGGTGGCGTCCCCCTCCTCAATGTAGTCGAAAATTTCGGGTTCTAGCACGAAAAATCCGCCGTTTATCCACAGGCTGTCGCCCTTGGGCTTCTCTCGGAAAGATTTTACCCCTGATTCGGCATCGATCTTCAGCGCGCCAAATTTACCAAAGGGCTGGACCGCGGTCAGGGTAGCGAGCTTCTTCCGCGTCTTATGGAAGGCTGCCAGTGCGCCGATGTCCAGGTCACTTACACCGTCCCCATAGGTGAGCATAAAGGTCTCGTCGCCGATATACTTCTGGATGCGTTTGATGCGCCCGCCAGTCATTGTACTGAGCCCTGTATCCACAAGGGTCACTCGCCATGGCTCGGAGGTGGAATTGTGGTATTCCACTGTATTGTTGCCCATGTCGATGGTCATGTCAGCCTGGTGCATGTAGTAATGGTGGAAATAATCCTTGATCACATAGCCCTTGTAGCCGCAGCAGATGATGAAGTCGTTGAAACCGTGGTAGGAGTAGCTCTTCATGATGTGCCAGAGGATCGGCTTGCCGCCGATCTCCACCATTGGTTTGGGTTTCAGGTCTGTCTCTTCGCTGATCCTCGTTCCCAGGCCACCGGCGAGCAGGACTACTTTCATCAGTGCGCTCCCTTTTCCGAAAGGAATTCCTCGATGACATTGATCGTATAGCCGATTTTTTCTGATCCCATGCCCGGATAGGTTCCCAGGAAGAAGGTGTGGTCCATGATAAAATCGGTTCTTCCCAAGCCGCCGGGCGCCACTCTATGCTTGATCTCCTGGTAGGCTGGCTGGCGCAGAATGTTTCCCGCGAAGAGATTGCGGGTTTCCACCATCTTGTTGTTGAGCCAGTCCGTGAGCTCTGTCCTGGTGAAGCCCGCGTCCTCCCGCACCGTGACCGGGTAGGCAAACCAGGAGGGATCCGATCCCTCCGTAGCACGCGGAAGGATGAAATGGCGCTCGTGTTTTTGGAAGGCTTCGTTCCAGAGCCTGAAGTTCTCCTTCCTCTTCTGGATGAACGTGGGCAACTTCTTCATCTGTTCGACGCCGATGGCCGCCTGCATGTCGGTCACTTTGAGATTGTAGCCGATGTGCGAGTAGACGTATTTGTGGTCGTAACCCTTCGGCAAGGTTCCATACTGCCCCGTGAAGCGCTTACCGCAGGTGTTGCTCTCCCCGCCCGCGCAGTAGCAGTCCCTACCCCAGTCCCTGAGCGAGCGTACGATTCTCGCGAGTACCTCGTCATTCGTGAACACACAGCCGCCCTCACCCATTGTGATATGGTGAGCGGGATAGAAGGAACAGGTCGCGACATGACCGAAAGAGCCCACCATCCTGCCCTTATAGGTGGAGCCGAGCGCGTCGCAGCAGTCCTCCACGAACCAGAGGCCATGTTCGTCCGCAAAACGCTTGACTGCATCCAGGTCGTAGGGATTCCCCAGCGTGTGGGCCAGGAAAATAGCCTTTGTCTTGGGACCTATAGCTCGTTCCAGCTCCAGGACATCAATATTATAGGTACCAATGTCTACATCCACGAAGACGGGGATCATGCCGTTCTGGATGATAGGATTCACCGTGGTGGGAAAACCAGCGGCCACTGAGATCACTTCATCGCCGGGCTTTAGCCTCTTCTCGCCCAGGAGGGGGCTCATAAGGCTAGAGAAGGCGATTAGGTTGGCGGAAGAGCCGGAGTTGACAAGAAATGAGTACTCAGCCCCTGTGAAGGCGCAAAAAGCTGATTCGAAGGCCTCGGAATAACGCCCCGAGGTCAGCCAAAAATCCAGGGAGGCGTCCACCAGGCTCTGGAGCTCCTTCTCGTCGAAGACGCGGCCGGCATAACGGACAGGACTCTTACCTGGCTCAAAGGGTTTGGGTTTGAACTTGAAATCATAGTATTCCTTCACAAGCGCCGCGATCCGATCGCGAAGCTCTTTCTCCATGCTCGCCATCGCTTACTCCCACTCGTCTATTTTAATATGGTTAGGGCCTACACCTAGACCGCCAAGTCCACTCTTGAAGGCTGAGATCATCGCCGGAGGGCCGGAAAGGAAGAAGATCGGATCCCGAAGGTCGGCCGATTCCTGGTGAATCGCGTCTATGTGCAGTCTACCCCGCCCCCGCGCGGCAGCTGAAGACAGGTAATCGCCCGGCTCCTCGTTCTCCACGGTGAGGAAGACCTCGAATAAGCCGGTCCTGCAACCTTGATCCAGAAACGTGCCCTCGAGAAGCGCATCGTTGTCGCGGATCCCATAATGCAGGCGCACCCGCTGAACCGCGGACCCTATGTCGACGAGTTTTCGCAGATAGGGGAGAAAGGGGGAGATACCGGTCCCACCGGCGATCAGCACCACGTCCTGTCCAGGAGCGGCGAAGGAGTCGATGATGAAGCTGCCATAGGGTAGCTTGAGCCAAACCTCCAAGCCAGGCTTGAGGATCTCCTCCATACGGCGGGTATAGCGGCCTTTGACGCTGTAGACAATCTTGAGTTCCTGAGTCCCCGGTGCAGAGGCTATCGAAAAAACCCGC
>PGXP01000124.1 GCA_002839205.1 Spirochaetae bacterium HGW-Spirochaetae-9 | reverse complement strand
GCCGTGGCATTCGATGCTTCCTCAAGAGCCGGTCTGCATTTTCCCCTCATCCACGCCGCCTGCGCCCAGGCTCTCGATTCCGCGAAGAAAAAGGGTCGCGGTGAAATGGTAATCTCGGCAGCATGAAGCTCTAGCATGACGAGAGAAACAATGCAGGTCCCCTTGGGCCCAGCCCGGGCAGAGACTATCGTCCTCAATTCGCGCTTTATCGCCAGCCTCGACTACGTCGAGACGGTGGAGGAAGCGCGCAACTTTTTAGCCTTCATACGAAAGGAATTCCCTGATGCATCGCACAACGTGCCGGCTTTCATCGTTGGAGGCGGAAACTCCAGCACGGAATTCTGCTCCGACGACGGGGAGCCCTCAGGCACCTCCGGCCGCCCGCTTCTCTCGGTTCTGCGCGGCTCCGGCCTAGGCAACGTGGCGGTGGTGGTGACGCGGTACTTCGGCGGAACCCTGCTCGGAACGGGCGGCCTCGTGAAGGCCTATTCCGAGGCGGGCAAGAAAGTTCTAGCGGTCGCTCGGCGGGCTGAGCTCGTTGAAGTCGCCCAACTTTCGCTGGAGTTGCCCTATCGCCTCTTCGAATCCTTCAGAATGCTGTCTGAAGCCTGTGGCGCCACGCTTCTCTCCTCGGAATTCGCCGAGCTCGTGCGGATCAGGGTGGAAGTACCCCTTGTCGCCCTGGACGGATTCTGTTCGCGCTGCGCCGACCTGAGTGGAGGTACGCTTTCCCTTACCCAGTACGGACAGAGGAAGGCGCTGCTGCCGCTTTCCTCTAACTGATCTACTTCCTGTCTCACTGCAGGTTGTCGGCGCCCAGTTCATGGCGAAGCGTGAGCAGGATGCCCGCCGCGGCCGTCGCCGCGATGACGAGAAAGCTGCCCCCTCCGAGTGATGTTTCGGGACCTGCTGCGCCGCTATAGATGCCCACGATCGACCAGGGCACCCAGGGTCCCCAGCCCGTGGCGGCGAATATAACGGCGAGCAGAAGCGTGAAGATGGAGTAGCCAAGGGGCGCGAAATACCCCCTGGTTTCCACTGCGACCCAGGCCGTGAGGAGGGAGCAGCAGAGAGACATGAGGGCGAGGGCGAGAAGGCGGCCGGCGGCGGCTGAAAATAGGGACGCCTGCAGAACTCCGATGCCCACTAGGCTCCCGACAATGAAGGTTCCAGGGAGCATATAGAGCGTCAGGAAGCCGAACCAGGCGGCGGAGACGAGAATCTTGGCGAAGACGAAGTTGCGTCTGGCCACCGGCAGGGCCAGGAGGTTCTTCGCCGTGCCCTCGGCATATTCCCTGCCGAAGACATAGGTCACGATGACGGATGACATGATGAGTCCGCCGATTCCGCCCATCTGAACGATGAAGCCCAGGAAAGTGGCCCAGTCTATGGGTTCGCCGCCGAAGGCGAACTGGGCCTTCTTGCCGAAAACGCCGAGGCTCTCGGCGAGTCCCGGGTTCTTCATGAGCCACATAAAGAATCCGGCTATTCCCACCATGAAGGTATAGACGCCGAGGGTGATCCAGGGAGCCTTGCTCCTGCGGAGTTTCAGGAATTCCGTGTATACGACGGCCGCGAATCTCATACCGTACCTCCCGTCAGGCGCATGAAGTGGCGCTCCAGATCCTCTTCCTCGGCGGCGAGTCGCTCAATGCCAATTCCTGCCCCGACGAGGGCCCGGGCGATGGCCGCCGGTTCGGCGCTCCGGTCCGACACGCGCAGAGTCTTCGCGTCCGGGCGCGATACTTCGACGAAACCCAGGCTTTCCTTCAAAATCTTTTCGGCCACGACTGGGTTGTCCACCACGATGACGATGGAGGTCCTTCCATGTTCGCGTAGCACGCGATAGTCGACTTCCTCGACCAGCTTTCCCTCGTGGATGATCCCGACCCTGTCGGCCAGCTGGGCGACCTCATCCAGAAGATGGCTCGACATGAAGATGGTTACGCCCTGCTCCGCGACAAGGCGTCGCAGGAGGGATCTGATCTCGATGATGCCCGCAGGGTCGAGACCGTTGGCGGGTTCGTCGAGGATGAGCAGTTCCGGGGAATGGATGAGGGCGCGGGCGAGTGAGAGCCGCTGCTTGTTGCCCAGGGAGAGCCTGCCCGCGCGCCTGTCTGAGTATTCCCCGAGCTTGAGGAGTTCGATCACCTCATCGGCCGCGCCGGGAGAAGCGCCTTTAAGGCGGCGCTGGATGTCCAGGTTTTCCCTGACCGTGAGGTTGGGATAGGCGGCCGGGGATTCGACAAAATAGCCGACGCGCGAGAGGATGCTCTCGCGGTTTTCCTTGAGGGATGAGCCCAGGATCGAGATTTCGCCGGCGCTCGGGCGGACGAGGCCGAGGAGCATGCGGATGGTGGTCGTCTTGCCGGCCCCGTTCCTGCCGAGGAAGCCGTAGATCTCGCCGCGGCGCACTTCGAGGTTGATGCCCGTCACCGCCCGCACCTCGCCGAAATTCTTGGCAAGGCCGCGGGCGCGGATCGCGAGGGATCCTGTCATGAAGTTTCTCCTTTCCCGGCGGGGGCCGCGGTGGCGGCGAATCCTTCGACATCGGCTGCGATCCGCGCTGCCAGGGCCTCCGAAAGAAGCTTCACCGTCGCCTGGTAGCTCTCTGGAGGGAAATCCTCTCGGTGGAGCGCTATCGCGAAGAGGGCGGGAGCTAGGCCCTGCAAAGCCGAGAGGAGGGTCGGCGGGAAGCGCTCCATGCCCGCCCTGCCTCCGAAAGCTTCCGCGAGGGCCCTGTCGTCCGCGGCCTTGTGCGCTTCGATCCGCTCGGGAGGGAGGCGCTCCATTATCATCTGTATGTCTTTTACGCCGAGGGTCGCAAGGCCCGGCTCCTTCTCGAGGATTCGGAAGGCTCCGATGAAGAAGCGCTCCAGCCTTTCGCGGAAGCTGCCTTGGCCTTCCGTCACTTCGCGGATGAGGGCGCCGCGGTGTTCTTTTTCCCAGGATTCAAATACGGCGAGGATGAACTCCTCGCGGGAGGGGTGGAAGGAATAGAAGCTGCCCTTGGAGATGCCCGCTTCCCGCGCGACGTCGTCCACGACGAGGAATCGGATCCCCGCCTTGTTGATGAGGCGTTTTCCGACCCCGATGAGCCTGGCCTCGATTCTTTCGCGTTCCTGCTGGCTGAAGGCTTTTGGCATATAACCTCTATGACTAAAATAGACTATATAGTCATTGATACTGTATGCCCTCTAGCTAAAAGGCGCAAGGGGGTGAAAAGCGAAAGGCTATCGCTTCTTCACGAGACAGCGCGAACCCGTCCCGATAAGGTCTTCTCGGCCTGAAATTCTCAGGGCTTCACGCACGAGATCGGCGTTGGCAGGCGCATTGTATTGGAGCAAGGCGCGCTGCAGGGCTCGCTCATGTGCTCCCCTCGCCACATAGACAGGCTGGCCGTCGAGGGGATTGGTCCCGCACCAGTACATGGCGGTGGCGAGGGTCCCCGGCGTGGGATAGAAGTCCTGGGCCTGGTCGGGCACGAAGCCGGTATCGCGCAGATATTCGGCGAGTTCGATCGCCTCGGGCAAACCCGATCCCGGGTGGGCCGAGATGAAATAGGGCACGAGATACTGCTTGAGATCCTTTTCCCGGTTCAATGTCGCATAACGCGCCGCGAAAGCGTCGTAGACGCGGCGGGGCGGCTTGCCCATGAGGGCGAGCACCTTGTCGGAAACGTGTTCCGGCGCGACCTTGAGCTGGCCCGAAATATGGTGGCTTACGAGCTCCCTCAGGAATTCGTCGCTTTCGTCCGCCATGGCGTAGTCATATCTCACGCCCGACCTGACGAAGACTTTCTTCACCCCGGGCAGCGATCGCAGCGCGCGCAGCAGACGGACATATTCCTTGTGGTCAGGCTCGAGGTTGGCGCAGGGCTCAGGCGAAAGACAGCGCCTGTCGAGGCAGGCTCCGTGTTTTTCCATTTTGCCGCAGGCGGAACGCCTGAAGTTGGCGGTGGGGCCGCCGACGTCATGGATGTAGCCCTTGAAATCGCCCATCGCCGTAAGGATCCGCGCTTCCTCCACGATGGCATCTATGCTGCGCGAGTTGACCTGGCGTCCCTGATGGAAGGTGAGGGAGCAGAAGGAGCAGGCGCCGAAACAGCCTCGCGCCGAAAGGAGGGAGAACTTGACTTCGGCCAGGGCGGGCACGCCGCCATGGGTTTCATACATCGGATGCGCTTCCCTCTCGTAGGGGAGGGCGTAGACGGCGTCCAGTTCCTTCCTGTCGAGGGGAAAGGCCGGCGGTTCTTGCACGACGACCCTGTCGCCGTAGGGCTCGACAAGACGTGTAGCTGAATGGGGATCGGTGTTCCTGTACTGAAGGGCGAAGGATGCCGCATAGCTCAGCTTGGCTTCGGGGTCGGAGCCGGACAGGGAGTCGAAGCCGGGGAGTATGGACGCGTCGGGGAATTCGGCGGCCAGGGCTTCAGGCGGCATCTGGCCGACATGTTTCGCCCAGACCGTGCCGCGGATGCCGGTCAGGTCGGGCTTGAACGCGGCGCCCCCGGGCGCCGCGTTCAAGCGCCCCATGATTTCCGCGATCTGCCGCTCGCCCATCCCGTAGACGAGAACGTCGGCCTTGGAATCCAGGAGGATCGATTTGCGGACGGTATCGGACCAGTAATCGTAGTGGGAAAGGCGCCTCAGACTGGCCTCGATGCCGCCGATGATGAGGGGGATGCCCTTGTAGGCCTGCCGGCACATCGCCGAATACACGATCGCCGCGCGGTCCGGCCTCGCGTTCGGCCGGGCGCGGATTCCTGCGCCAATGCTTCCGTCCGCGCGCAGGCACAGGGCCTTGTCGCCGCCAGGCGCGTACTCATCCTCCGAACGGGGCTTCCTGTTGGCCATGTAGGACGAAACCATGGAATCGACAGCCCCCGCGGTGACGAGAAAGCCCAGCCGCGGCCGGCCGAAAAGCCTGAAAGCCTCGACATCGTCGGGGTCGGGACGGGCCAGTATGGCGACCTTGTAGCCCTCGGACTCGAGCACCCGCCCGATGATAGCCGCCCCGAAGGAGGAATGGTCGACGTAGGCGTCGCCCGTGACGATTATGGCGTCGAGTTCGCCCAGCTGGACGCCGGCTCTTTTGAGGTCGGAAAGCGTCGCTGGAAGGAATGCCATGCCTGTCATGATACTGTATTCCACCGCTTTGCGCTAAGGGCTGACCGTCACGAAGCCTGCTGGAACGGCCGTCTCCGCCGCGATGCGCCTCACGAAGGCGAGGGCTGCCGTCGCAGTCACCGGCGACGTATTCTCCAGCAAGACGTCAATGCCCGGCCTTTTCGCCTGGAGCAGCCTGAACAGAGCGGCAAAATCCAGGTGGCCCAATCCAGCCGCCACAGCCTCCGACTTCCTGCCGTATTCCAAAAGAAAATCCTTGGCGTGGACGGCCACGATGCGCGGACCGAAGGCATCGAAAGCCCGTTGAAAGAAGTCCTCCTGGCTCTCCACCAGTCCGGCCTGCGGTATCAGGTTCACCGGATCGAAGATAATGCCCAGGGCAGGCGAATCGATGCGCTCGATGAGGGCTTGGGTCTTTTCAATGCTCGAAACAGTGTGCTTGTCGGCCACAGGCTCGAT
>PGXP01000123.1 GCA_002839205.1 Spirochaetae bacterium HGW-Spirochaetae-9 | reverse complement strand
GTCCTGCGGGCGAGTATTATCAGGCTGTTGTCGATCTCGTCCCCGCCATGAAGCCGCTGCGCCCCATCTACGAAAAGCTTTTTCAGGGAACCTACGAGGCGCTCAAGGAAAACGATCAGGTCAAGGTTCCCACGGAGGCCTTTGCCGAGGCCGCGGACTATAAAGGCGGTATAACCCTACCCGGATTGTCATCCAAGCCCAGGGAGAGGGATTACGATTATTCCCACACCTTTGCCCTCGATATTTTCCTCAAGGAAGTGGATCTCCTGCCTTTCAGTACCCTCCAGAAAGGACCCCTCCTCTTTTCGGTAGCCGATGCCATCGTCGTGGCCACCGAATCCTCATGGAAGGGCGGGGAGGAACTCTCCACCTTCCGGTCCGGGGGCATCACTCCGAAAGCGGGCAATGGGGTCATTCTCTATTCACCCGGAAAACAGAAGTATTACCTTTACTTTCATCTCTACGACGTCCTTGTTTCACCAGGCCAAGCCATCCCCAAGGGCTACCCCCTCGGCCATGGCGGCAACACAGGCACCAACGCGCGCAAGAAAGGCCATGGAGAGCATCTTCATCTCGAGATATACGATGCAGTCGGCGCCCGTTTCCTGCGCAACTACGAAATCGCCGATATTGTCTTCTGAATACCCCGCCGTTAGAATGGTTACATGATAAAGTACAGTTCCGGACGGCTTATACTCGCTGGCGACATCGGCGGCACCAATACCAACCTTGCCCTGGTGAACCAGGAGGAAGGCCGCTTCAGCATAGTCTTCTTGAGGCGCTATTCCACACAGGATGAAATTTCGCTGCTGGGACCTATAGAAAGCTTTCTTCGGGAAGCTTTGGCTGCGGGATTCGGACAGAACATCGACAGTTGCTGTATTTCGGCAGCCGGCCCCGTCATCAATGGCTGAATACGGCTCACCAACGCGCCCTGGTCCATCCAGGCATCCGAACTGTCGCAGCGCTTCGGGCTGGCCGTTCATCTCATCAACGATTTTACGGCTATTTCCTACGCTGTCGCCCTCCTCGACCCGCGCGACAGGGAACAGATCGGCCACCTGCCACATGGCGACGGTTCCGAACCTATGCCCGGATTCGGCATGGCTCTCGTTGTAGGAGCGGGAACGGGCTTGGGCGTCGGTTTCATGGACAAGGATGAAGGAGGAGCCTGCCGCGTCTATCCATCCGAGGGAGGCCACAGCGCCATGCCCTGCTGGGATGAGCGCAGTTTCGCCTTCTTCTGCTGGATGAAAGCCAGGCTCGGCTTTGAACCCAGCATCGAGCGGGCTGTTTCGGGCCAGGGTATCGACAACATCTTTGGATTTCTGTGCTCGCAAGGAGAGCCGGGGGATCTGGCCGCTACCATCCTCGAAAAAACCGAGAACGAACGACCAGCCCTCATCGCTGCCAACAGGATGAAAGATCCTCTCTGCGCCCAGACCTTGGAGCTCTTTACCGAGTTTTATGCCCGCGAGGTATCAAGCCTTGCGACAGCCTTCCTCCCCGAAGGCGGAATCTGGCTGGCTGGCGGCATATCCTCGAAAAACGAGAGCTTTCTCATCGAAGAAAACAGGTTCATGCGGGCTTTCGAAATCAACAGCGAGCCCCATATCCGTAAATTCCTTGCCAAAGTACCTGTGATGATCGTGCGGAACTACTCCATTTCCCTCATTGGTGCGGCCAATGCGGCCTGTCAGCTGGGGAAGAAGGCGCGATGATGCAGATCAGCGAAGCTCTGAAACAGGACATGCTCAGGAAAGGCATCGACATAGACCTCACGATGCGAATACTCGACGATTACAACTCAGGATTCTACGATGACGCTAAGCCGGTTGTGGCAAAAGGGGTCCCGCCCATCGATGGCTCCAGCGTAATAGACCTGAGGCACGCAAGGCAACCCGATGCCATCCTCTTTTCCGTCCACGCCGCGCTGGCAAAATCCAATCTCGACGCCCTGGGAATCGATGGACCTGCCTGGCTGAATGACATACCCGATTCGTCCAACCAGGCCGGCCTGGCCCGCTTCAGCGCGGCTGATCTGGAGGCGATAGGCTTTGCCCTTCTGCCCCGGACCGCCTTCGGCGTTCTCAATGGCGGATCGGCGACAAGCTATGCCGACAAGAAAAAAAACCTCACTTTGGGCATAGCAACCTTCGACGCTGTGGCTCAGGGCTTTGAAACCTTGGCTCCCTTGTGCAGGGATATGCCGAAGGGCATGACGCCCGCCTACGTGAATCCCGACGGCAGCCCCGGAGCGAGTTTTCTCGAGCTCAAGATGCGAGCCCGCCTCCTTCTCGCGCAGCGATACAGAACCTTGCCATCCCGCTCCCCTTCCCTTCCCCTTTTTCAGATGACAAGCCTGTCCAACGACGGGCTCCTTACGGATTATTACGCAAAACTGGCCTCCTCACCCTTCCTCGCGCCACTCTCCGAGACGACTGGGCTGGAAGTCGCGGCATGGAAAACAGGTGTCCAGCCCATGATAGCGGCATTCAGCCATTCTTCAGAGGGACGCCCAAAGCGCATTTTCAGCGAAGCAGGGGGGAAGCCCGATTCCAGCCTTCCCCTTCCCGGCGGCCACGGCCAGTGCTTCAGGGTGCTGGCGGGCAGCTTGAGAGAAATGCGCGACAATGGCATAAAGTACGCCTGTCTGGGTAATGTGGACAACCTCGGCTATACGCCCGACCCTGTCGAACTGGCCATCCTGGCTCTTTCAGGCCAAAGCGCCGCCTTTGATTTCGCAGTACGAAGCCCAATGGACGTCAAGGGCGGAATTCTCGTTGAGACGGCGGAAGGACGACGCACCGTTGCCGACATCGGGCCCGCCATACGCTTCGAGGCCGTGCTCGATCTCGAAAGCCGGGGCTATTCCATATTGTTCAACTGCGCTTCAGGCATATTCGACCTGGACTACCTTGTTCCGCGAATCGAGGAGATTTCCCGGAACTTGCCACTACGCTTCAGCGACCAGGACAAGGATGCGGGCAGGTATTCTCAGGCAGAACAGGTCACCTGGGAGGTGACGGGAATCCTGCCTTCCTTTCTGGCCTTCGCCGTCGACAAACGCGAGCGTTTCCTCGCCGCTAAGCTCCTGCTGGACACCCTCCTCACAAGCGGCGTCGGCCTGGACAGCCCCGGACTCCCCGAGGAGCTTAGGATTACGGCGACGGGCTTGCATGAGGGGCTTGCTTCGCTGCTCGGCCGCGTCTACGGCCTGGAACTGTCGAAAGGACGGTGGCTTCCACGGGAAAGTATCAACGGCTGAAAGCCGCTGTATAAAGGCTGTTTCCTGAAGGCCTGCACTATCGAGGAGCCTTGGCCTTCCGTATGCTCACCCTGATCCCGTGCATGATGCAGGAAGTGCTCTCGGCGGTGCCCTCCGTCGAGGTGAGATGGTTGGCGGAGCCAGTCGCCTGAGTTGCGGCCTTCGGACCGATGAACCAGCTTCCCTCGGGAAGGCAAGCAACGCCCTGCCTGATGTTCTCCGAAGGCTTGACCTCGGCTACGGTCATGCCGTTCGGGGAGGTTACCTCGGCCCAATCGCCTTCCGACAATCCCAGGTTTGAGGCGTCGGAAGCATTCATTTCGAGGATGTTGCGCCCGATGCTCTCAGGGTGATCGCCCCCTTGAGAATGCACTCGCTCAGCCAGCTTGGGGCTTATGAGGAGCCATTCCTCCTCGCGGCTTTCGGAGCGGCTTTCGGCTGCCGCCCAGCGCATTCCGCCGCTCAACTCCACCTTTCCCGATGCCGTTCCCAGTCTGCAGCGCTCAGGATCCGCGGCAAAAGCCTCACAGCCCGACCTGTCCTGCCTGGCGCCGAAGTAGATCCCTGTTTTCTTGAAGGCATCCACATCGGAAATCTCGGACGAGGCGATAAAATGGTCGATCCATTCCTTCCCGCTCCGCCCTTCTGTGAACAATTCCTCGACGCCGAATCGCGAGGCCAGGGCGCTGAAAATCTCGTAGTCTGCCCTTTCCTGGCCTTCGTAGGGAAGAATACTGGGCTTGTAGAGAAGATAGTTGCCGGCCCAGGGGAGGCCGATGTCCTCTTTCTGAAGGGGCGACGCGGCGGGCAGCACGAGGTCGCAGTACTTCGCTGTCGGCGTCAAAAAGAGCTCATGGCAGACGGCGAAATCCAGGGATTCGAATGCCCGAATATTCTTGGCGATATCGGCGCCTTGGTTCAGAAAATTCCCGCCTGCCGAATAAATGGTTCTGATTGGCGCCGCCCCCTGCTCGACCCCCTGCCCGACCTGTAAAATTGCATCAGCCCAGCGAAGAACGGGGAAGTGCCGGTTCCTCGAACCATCGCCTTCGCCCAGCGTTTCGATGCGGCAACCCGGGAGGCGGTTGTTGAGGGAGCCCGTCGACCCGCCTGGGAGGCCAAAATTCTTCGTGGCAAGCTGTAGGGCGACGCAGAGCCGCGCCACCTCCTCGCCATCCTTCGTCCGCTGAATCGAATACCCGGGAAGGAGCATGGTCGGTTTTGTCGCGGCCCAGCGCCGGGCGAGGCCTACGATGACGGATGGCTCCACGCCGCAAAGCCCGGCAGCCCAGGTGGGATCCTTCGCCACCCCGTCCTGCTTCCCCCTCACATGGTCCATGATCTCATCGAAGTCCTGGGTCCGCTCGCCAATATAGGCATAATCGAGAAGGCCTTCCGAATCGAGAACGAAGAGAAGGGCATACATGAAGGCGGAGTCGCTGCCGGGCAGGATGGGAATCCATTCGGCGCCCGTCAGCGTCGTCGTCCTCGTTCTGCGTGGATCGATCGACACGATGGGCACACCCCGCCTGGCTGCCTCCATGAGGCGTGCCGGCATTTCCGAACCCAGCCTCGCCTCGAGGATGTTGGCTCCCCAGAGGAGGATGAGCCTGCTTGAGGCCATCGTCGCGGCATCGAAGCCGGAACTGCCGTAATCCTTGCCAAACATGCGCTTCAGCGCAAAGCTCGCCGCATTATTCGAATAATTGCCATCAGGGACGGTACAGCCGCCGATGGCATTGAGAAAGCGGCGCGTGAGTTTTTCGGTATTATGGAGGACTCCCTTGGAGCCTGCGCTGGAAAGGCAGAGGGTGGAATGCGGGCCAAACGCTGCCCTGGAGCCGGCAAGACCTTTCCAGGCGCGATCCAGCGCCTCATCCCAGGAAATCGGCGTGAATTGGCCCGAGCCGCGCAGTCCCGTTCGCAATAGCGGCGTTTTGATCCTTTCAGGCGTGTAGTGAAAATGCGGCAGGGAGAAACCCTTGGCGCAGCCGCGCAGGAAGTCGCCAGCGGCTGGGTTGTGACGAACCCTGGTCACTCTGCCTGCCTCCACTTCGGCAAGAAGGGGGCAGGCATCACCGCCGCAGTCGCGTCCGCAAAAGACCGGCATCATTGTCATGCCGGAGATTCTATCATACGCCGAAGGCGATCCAAAACCTAGCCAAGGGCTATTTCGATCACTTCCTCCATCCTTTTGACGGGATGGAATCGAATCCCCTTCCTCACATGGGCGGGGATGTCGTCGAGGTCCTTTTCGTTGGCTGCGGGGATAATGAGGTCCTTTATCTTGTTGCGCCGCGCGGCTACCGTCTTTTCCTTGAG
>PGXP01000122.1 GCA_002839205.1 Spirochaetae bacterium HGW-Spirochaetae-9 | reverse complement strand
CCCGCCACAATCACTCCGCCAACGATGGCTATGCTGGCTTTCTTTCTGCTCATGCCGAGAATCCATGCTCCAAGGGCACCCGTCCAGGCTCCTGTGACAGGAAGGGGTATGGCGACAAAGAGGAGGAGACCCCAATAGCCATATTTCTCAACCTGGGGATGGACTTTTCGTCTCGTCTTTTCGACAAAACGGTCGAAAAAGCCTTTGTAGGGGGTCCATCGGTAGAACCATCTATGGACGGTGGAGAGAAAGAGAAAGGCGAAGAGGGGAACGAGAGCATTGATCGCCGTGAGGATGAGGGCTGCAGGAACGATATCCATCCCCCGTATCACGGCGAAGGGGATTGCCTCCCTCAGTTCCGAAATCGGAAGAAGCGCGAGGAGGGCTGAGAGCAGCAAGGTTGTCAAGTTCATCGCAGACGATTATAGCCGCTTTGCATAAAGAGGAAAAGGAGGCTCAAGTTTCCTTACCTCCCTCTTCCTAGTTTCCGAGAAGCCTGTCCGTATGCCGCGTTATGGCTGCCGGGTCGGCGAGATCCAGGGGCAGCAGAACCTTCGTGCCCGGCACGGCGAGGCTGCTGAGCGCTTCGATATATGCCTCAGCTACTCTGAGCGAAGCCGCCTCGGCGCCGTTGGGAAGGGACACGGCCCCTGCTATCCTCTCGATGGATTCGGCCGTGGCCTTTGCGATCGCCAGTATTTCTGCGGCTCTGCCCTCGGCCTCGTTTATGGAACGCTGCTTTTCGCCCGTACTCTTGTTGACAGCCTCCTCCATGCTCGCCATGGAATAATTGATTTTGCTTTCCATGACGCCGAGGCTTTTGGCTATCTCGGCGCGCTTGTCGCGCTCGGCCTTCATCTGGAGTTCCATCGACCTGAGGACAGTGTCGGGAACCTTAATGTTCTGGATTTCGTAGCGTGTAACCTTGATTCCCCAGGGCGAGGCTGCTTCATCCAGCGCTCGCACCACCGAAGCGTTGATCGCACTCCTCTCCTCGAAAGTTCTGTCCAGCTCAAGCTTGCCCACCACGGCCCTGATGGTCGTCTGGGCAAGGCAGATGCAGGCGAAGTGGTAGTCGGTAACACCGTAGCTCGCGCGCTTAGCGTCCATAACGCGCAGATAGAGAACCCCGTCCACGTGGACTTTGACATTGTCGGCGGTAAAACACTCCTGTGAGGGCACATCGACAGCCTGTTCCTTGAGGGTGTGCCTGTACGCCACCCTGTCGAGGAAGGGGAGAAGGATATGGAATCCAGCCTCAAGACTGGAGGAGTAGCGCCCGAGGCGCTCCACGATGCTGGTCGATTGGGCAGGGACGATACGAATGGATCGGAAGAGCTGGATGGCGACGAGTAGGCCGAAAGCGCCTGTTATAACGTAGAGCGGAAGAAAGGGATTCATGACTGTCCTCCCTGGCGAAGCGCCTTCTCCCTCACGCGCTCAAGCGCCGGCTCCAGAGGGGCGAGGTCGGATTTCTGCAGCCCGAGCACTTCGGCCAGGCCGCGCAGTTCGGCGAGCTTTTCGGGCATGACATGGGCGCTCGCCTGACCCAGTATCTGGCCCAGCCTTTCGATGTACTGGTCGGCGAGACGCAAGGTCATGGCCGATTTGCCCCCGGGGGAGGCAAGGGCTTTGGCGATCAGTCCCAAGCCCTCCGCTGTCGCCTTGCTCACGATCTCGATGGCGCTCGCCCTTCCGTCAGCCTGGTTTATGGTGCGTGTCTTTTCGCCGACCGAGATGTTGATCGCCTGCTCGCGGTCGCCCTTCGAAACGTTGATCCGACTCTCCTTGACGCCCTCGCTGGCGAGGATCTCAGCCCGCTTCTCGCGCTCGGCCCGCATCTGACGCTCCATCGCCTCGGTGATGACTTCGCTCGGCGTGATGGAGCGCACTTCATAGCGTGTCACCTTGATACCCCAGGGGTCGGTCGCCTCATCCACGGCCTTGACGATATTGTCGTTGATGAGTTCGCGCTCGGCGAAACTCTTGTCGAGCTCGATCTTCCCGATCTCGGACCGCATTGTCGTCTTGGCGAGCTGGACTGTGGCAAAGCGATAGTTGTCGATGCCGTAACTGGCGAGGACGGGATCGAAGATCTTGTAATACAGTATGCCATCGACAGTGACCTGGACATTGTCCGACGTGATGCAGACCTGCGGTTCGACGTCGATCACATCCTCCTTGAGCTGGTGCCTGTATGCTACCCGCTCAACAAAGGGCATGAGGAGATGGATGCCTGAACCCAAGGTTTTCCTGTATTTGCCGAGCAATTCGACTACATAGGCTTTCTGTTCAGGCACGATAATGATAAGGCGAAAGAGCGCCAGGATAACGGCCAGCGCCAGGGCATAAGCGGCAACGATTCCAAACATCAGGTATCCTCCTCGAGATTGGCCCCATCAGGGAGTGCTTGACTCTCCTGACCTAGGAAATCCCTTGTGACGACAAGGCTCAAGCCCTCGCGCGACACGACGCGAACGGTAAGGCCTGGATCCAGACTTTCGAGATAGGCGACAGCCATCCAGCTCGTACCCCTAAAATGTACACGTCCAGGATGATCGGGGCTTATGCGATCGGTGACGACGGCAGTTTCACCTGCTACCGTATCCACCTTCGCCTCCCCATCGCGGTAAAACGCGCTGCCTTTGAGGAGGCGCTTGAAGGGTTTTCTCAGAAAGACCAAAGACGCTAGACTTGAGGCCGTCCAGAAGAGCGCCTGCAAGGCAGGGCTGGAGGAAAATGCAGGCAGGGTGGAGAGCAAAGCCGTAGCGAGGGCGCCGAGGCCGAAGAAAATGATGGCGAGCCCCGGGATAAAGGTTTCAGCCCCTATGAGAATGAGACCTGCAAGCGCCCACCAGAACCAGGGTCCAAACATAGGGAAAATGCCTCCATGACCACAAGGCCGCGGACAAACCACGTACGGTAAAAGATAGGTTCGTCAGCCTTCGGGGTCAAGCTTTTGCGTTCAACAGAGAAAATCGTGCACGGCGGCGGCGAGCGCCTCGGGAGCAGCCTCTATCCACCGTATGCCAGGAAGGGCACGGAGAAAAGTCATCTGGCGCTTGGCATACTGGAGGGTATGGAGTTCGATCGCGGCGGCGATTTCTTCCATTGGCCTTCCTTCCATGGCATAGAATTCGCTGTACCCGATCGCCTTGAGCCCTGGGTTGGAAGGATGATAGCCGGCGCGTATCAGCGCGGCTGACTCCTCGGCGAGGCCTGCATCTAACATTTTCGCTATACGGGCATGGATTCGTGCCTTGAGCTCGTCGCGAGGCCGTTCGATGCCTACAATGAGGAATTCGTATTCATCCCTGGGGATTTCCGATGGGGCGAACCGCGAGGGGGGGAGACCGCTCGTCCTCAGTATTTCAACGGCCCGGGTAAGCCTGTAGAGGTCGTTGCCATGGATTCTCGCGGCCGAAGAGGGGTCGGCAGTTTCCAATTCCTGTCGCAGAGCAGCGGCACCCAAGGACTTCAGGTCGGCAGCGACCTTCTGTCGCACTTCAGCGCTGGAGGGTGGCGAGAGCGGAGGGCCGAAGACAAAATTCCGGATATAGAAGCCTGTACCGCCAGCGATGATTGGAAGAACCCCCTCACTCACCAGGGTGGAGCAGAGCGCGTCGGCGAGATGGACAAAGTCACCGGCCGTATACTGCTCATCGGGATCGCGTATGTCGATGAGGTGATGGGGAAGCCTGGACTGGAGCGCGCTCTCGGGTTTGGCCGTGCCGATATCCATGCCTCTGTAGGCTTGCATCGAGTCGGCGCTGATGACGGCGGCGTGAGGAAATGAAAAAGCTCCCCGAGCGAAAACGCTGTCGAGGAGCTCCGTTTTGCCCGATGCCGTCGGGCCGGTAAGGATGATGACCTTAGTTGCTGATGAACCGATACTCCACCTGCTTGTTGAAAACCTGCTGGGCGGCGAGCGACACTACCTTGCCGTTGTTCTTCTCCACTTCGGGAGTCTTGAGAACGGCCAGCTGAAAGGCTCGCCTGTTGACGGCGACGGCCAGTTCATAGGAATTGGTGTTGTAGTTGATGAGTTCCTCGAGAGGAAATATCATTCATTGCTCCTTTGGGGCATGAAATAATCAGGGATCATAAGCCCAGTTCGCCGAGCCGCTTGTCCAGGCTTTCGAGCAGGCTGTCGGCCTCGAATTCCTTCGATGCCAGTGCCTTCTGCCCCGAGTCCCTGTGCATCTCATCCAGCGTGAGAAGGCTCGTGACAAGGGCAAGCTTGAGCGGGTCCACGATTTTCATCTGGCTTGAGACGGTAGAGAGCTTTTCTTTCAGCTCGGCTACCAGTCCGGCGATATAATCTGGGTCTTCATCGGTACGGACTGTGAAGGAGACACCGAGGAGCTCGATGGGAAAAACCCTTGTGGGAGCCTTCCCCGTTCCTTCAGAATATGTCGAGTTCATTGTGTGTACCTGGAAGCTGGTCGCTGTCCGACGATTCGACAGGACTTTCTGGCGCAGCGACTGCTGCGGCTGCAGGCGAGGATTCGCCAACGGAGATGCCCATCACCAGATCCTCAAAGGCATCCAGCTTCTGGAGGGCGTGGTTGAGCCCCTCCTCTATCCTGGACTGTTCACGCTTGAGTTCTTCGGCCTTCGATTCGAGGTCGAAGGATTTCTGTTCGGCCGCTATCGCCCGCTCCCGGAAGGAGGCGTTTTCTGCTTCTGCCGCCTGGAGCTTGGCGTTGAGCCCTTCGATCAGAGCTTCGGTTTCGGAGCTCATCCGAAAGGATGCCGCGGATTTATTCTCGAGCTCTGCATAGGCCGCCTTGGCCGCGTCGGCCGAGCGCGATGCTTCGACGAGGCGCTGCTCCAGCTCCGCATTTTCCCTGCGCAGCGTGTCGATCAGCATGACCGCTTTTTCAACCCGCGCCTCGAGGGCGCGGATCTGCTCGAGGCTCACCATGGCCCTAGGCCTGCAGCGCCGCTTTCGCCTTTTCGACGATAGCGGAAAAAGCCGTCGGATCGGTGATGGCGAGATCGGCGAGAACCTTTCTGTTCATCGTGATCCCGGCCTTGTTGATGCCTTCGATCAGGCGACTGTAGCTGAGATCCTGAGCCCTGCATGCCGCGTTGATGCGCGCAATCCAGAGTGTCCTGAAGACCCCCTTCTTGTCGCGCCTGTCCTTGTAGGCATCGGAGAGGGCTTTCGCTACGGCGTCTTTCGCCACCTTGTAGTTGGAATGCCTTCTGCCCCAATATCCCTTTGCTATTTTGAGTATCTTCTTACGGTGATCCTTGCGTCTGGTGCCGTCTACTGCTCTTGACATTGCGATTCTCCTGTTAGGCCCGAATTAACCGTTGGGCAGAAGCTTTTTCTTGATCTGATGGATAGGACCGGCGGCGACAAAACCCGGCTTCCTCAGGTTTCTCTTCCGCTTTGTGCTCTTTTTTGTAAGAATATGGCGGAGGTTCATTTTCTTGTATTTGACCTTGCCGCTGGCAGTAAGGGAAAAGCGCTTGGCCGCGGCCTTCTTCGTCTTCATCTTGGGCATGATCTACCGTCCTTCTCTTGAGTTCATGGAACGTCGTTGCCTGCGGGAGCGACCGCTTCCGGTTCGGCATTTTT